>DASSLE010000297.1:0-14369 GCA_035689725.1 Pseudolabrys sp. | reverse complement strand
CGCTTGCCGGCAAAATTCCTGCTCCACGAAAAGCTACTCTGGCGCGCCTCCGCGGGCGCGATGGCGCGATCATTGACCACGCGCTGGCGCTTTGGTTTCCGGCACCCCATAGCGAAACCGGCGAGGACGTCGCCGAGCTTCAGCTTCACGGCGGGCGTGCGGTCGTGGCAGCTGTGCTTGGCGCGCTTTCGGAGCTTGCGGGCTTGCGTCCGGCGGAGGCGGGCGAGTTCACCCGTCGCGCTTTCGAGAATGGCAAGCTCGACCTCACGGCGGTGGAGGGCCTCGCTGATCTGGTGATGGCGGAGACGGAAGGCCAGCGCCGTCAGGCCTTCCGTCAGATGACCGGCGCGCTGGGCAATCGCGCGGAAAACTGGCGCGCGCAGCTGATCCAGGCGCTGGCACTTGTTGAGGCGCGCATAGATTTTTCCGATGAGGCTGACGTGCCGCAGGATCTTGTAACGCCGGCATTGAAGATCGCGCGCGCGCTCGAAAGCGAGATTGCATCTGCGCTGGCGGATGGTGGCCGTGGCGAGCGGCTGCGCGAGGGGCTGGTGGTTGCCATTGCCGGTCCGCCGAATGCCGGCAAGTCCACGTTGCTCAACCGCATTGCGAAGCGCGAGGCAGCAATCGTCTCGCCTTATGCCGGCACGACCCGCGACGTGATCGAGGTTCACCTCGATCTTGGCGGACTGCCCGTGACGCTGCTTGATACTGCAGGCATTCGCGAGACCGACGACCCCATTGAACTGGAAGGCGTGCGTCGCGCGCGCGCGCGTTCAGCGAGCGCCGATCTGTTGTTGTGGGTTGTTGATGCGAGCGATCCGGCGCGGGTGCAGTTATTGCCCGAAACCGGAAAGAACCGCCCTGCCCCGCCGGCGTGGCTGATACACAATAAAATTGATTTGGTTCAAAGAGATAGAGGAAGAAATGAACAGCAACATCAAACGATAGGAAAAAATGAATCAGATTTGCAGACCAATAAACTTTTAAAAAATATAGTTAAAAAAAGCTTAACCGAAAAGAGTGAATGCAAATTCATTAAGAGTGAATTAGAATTCGATATTTCGGCGGTTTCAGGTGAAGGGTTTGACCAGCTTTTGGTTGAGCTGACCCGTTACGCCAAAGGTTTTTTAGCCGGCGCAGAGTCAGCATTGGTGACCCGCGAGCGCCACAGGCGGGCGTTGGAGGATACCGTAGCCACCTTGCGGCGGGCGCTGGTACGCGATCTCGCCGGCCGCGAGGATTTACTGGCCGAGGAGCTACGCATTGCCGCCCGCTCGCTTGGGCGCCTCACCGGCCGGGTGGATGTGGAGGATATCCTAGATGTGATTTTCCGCGATTTTTGCATTGGAAAATAGGCTGCCGATAGTTGTACCGAGCCGGCCATTGAAGGTTGAACGTGACTTTCGGTACGAGTCGCGTTTGGGCACCCCCATCCAATCGTTCACAAAGGGGCTTCGGATCCCCGCGCGTTATTTCCTCAATGTTTCACGTGAAACATTTTTCGCTAAAATCAATGCTTTTGACCCCTCCCCGCGCCTTCGCTAAAAAGCGGCCTCTGAGGTTTCAATGCTCAACCGATTCGATGTCGTGGTAATTGGCGGCGGCCATGCCGGCTGTGAAGCCGCGACTGCGGCCGCCCGTATGGGTGCCCAAACGGCCCTCATTACCCACCAGTTCGCCACCATTGGTGCCATGTCCTGCAATCCAGCGATTGGCGGGCTCGGAAAAGGACATTTAGTGCGTGAAATCGACGCCCTGGATGGCCTTATGGGCCGAATCGCTGACCTGGGTGGCATTCAATTTCGGGTCCTGAATCGCCGCAAAGGCCCAGCGGTGCGCGGCCCACGCGCCCAAGCTGATCGCAAGCTTTATGCGGCAGCGATGCAGGCCGCGATTCGCGCCACTCCAAATCTCCAAGTGATCGAAGCGGAAGCCGATGATCTCGTGACCGAGCGCGGTCGTGTTTGCGGTGTCAAATTCGCTGATGGTCGCAAGATTTCTGCTGGCGCCGTGGTACTTACGACCGGTACGTTTCTGCGCGGCTTGATTCACATTGGCGAAAAGCAAATTCCGGCCGGACGCGTCGGCGAAGCGCCGACGATGGGACTTTCGCGCACGCTGGAAAATTTCGGTTTTGCTCTTGGCCGATTGAAAACCGGCACACCGCCACGGCTCGACGGTCGCACAATCGATTGGTCCGCGCTTGAAATGCAGCCCGGCGACGATCCGCCAGAGCCGTTTTCAATTCTGACAACGCGTATTGAAAATCCGCAGATCGAATGTGGCATCACGCGCACCAACGAGACGACGCACAAAATCATACGCGACAATGTGCATCGCTCACCGATGTACTCAGGACAAATCGCGAGTCGTGGTCCACGTTACTGTCCGTCGATCGAAGACAAGATCGTGAAGTTTGGCGAACGTGACGGGCATCAGATTTTTCTGGAGCCGGAAGGTCTCGAAGATCACACCGTCTATCCGAACGGGATTTCGACTTCGCTTCCGGAAGAGATTCAGCACGCGCTGGTCGCGACAATTTCCGGTTTGCAGAACGCGCGCTTCATTCGTCCTGGCTATGCGATCGAATATGACTACGTAGATCCGCGCGAGCTCGCACCGACACTTCAAACAAAACGTTTGCGTGGATTGTTTTTGGCGGGTCAGATCAACGGCACAACAGGCTATGAAGAGGCTGCGGCACAAGGACTTCTTGCGGGTCTCAACGCGGCATCTTTGGCAGGCGAGGGCAATGGAATCATTATCGATCGTGCGCACGCTTATCTTGGCGTGATGATCGATGATCTCGTCACGCGCGGCGTCAGCGAGCCGTATCGCATGTTCACCTCGCGCGCCGAATATCGTTTGCAGTTACGCGCCGATAATGCCGATCAACGTCTGACTGATATTGGAATTGCAATTGGCTGCGTGAGCGTGGAACGCGCGCGTGCGCATCAAGAAAACTCTTCAGCGCTGAATGACGCACGCGAATTTGCGAAGACGATTTCGCTAACGCCGAGAGAAGCTGAGCGGCACGGGCTGTCGCTCAACAAAGATGGACAGCGGCGCACTGCGTTCGAGTTGTTGTCGTATCCGAACGTGACGATTTTCGATCTTGCGAAGATCTGGCCGCGTTTCGGTGAACTCGCGCCGAAGATTGCCGAGCAGATCGAAATCGACGCGAAGTATGATGTCTATCTTTCTCGCCAAGCCGCCGACATCGCGGCCTATCGGCGCGATGAAAGTTTCGAATTGCCCGATGATTTCGATTACGCGACGCTGCCGGGATTGTCGAACGAGATGAAACAGAAATTGCAAACGCATCGTCCGCGCACGATCGGACATGCGAGCCGTATCGATGGCGTCACGCCGGCAGCATTGACGTTGCTCATAGCGCACGTTCGGCGTGGCAAAAAAATTTCCGCGAAGACTGCGTGAGCAAAAGCGGGCAGGGGACTTTCGATCTCGATGCCGACAAAGCGCGTGCGCTCACTCTCTTTCCTGTTTCACGTGAAACGGAGACGCGGCTCGACACCTACGTAAAAGTGTTTTTGCTCTGGCAGAGCAAACTCAACCTCGTTGCATCTTCAACGCTTCATGAGCTGTGGACCCGGCACATCGCCGATTCGCTTCAGCTCCTGCCATTGGCGCCGCAGGCGCATGTCTGGGTCGACTTCGGATCTGGCGGCGGCTTTCCTGGGATACCGATTGCCTGCGCTCTCGCTGGTCAGCCTGGCACCAAAGTGCATCTCATTGAAAGTAATGGAAAAAAAGCAGCTTTCTTGCGCGAAGCTGTGAGGGCGACGGGGGCGCCCGCGGTGGTCCACCAGGAACGGGCGGAGAAATTTGGGGAAAGCTATGCAGAAACCGTGCATGCAGTGACGGCCCGTGCCTTGGCCCCATTGAAAATCCTCTGCGATCAGGCGTTTCCTTTGATCAGCCGCGGAGCGGTCGGTTTGTTTCCGAAAGGTCAAGATATAGATGCTGAATTGACCGATGCCGCTAAATATTGGAGACTCGAAGTCTTAAAAGTGCCCAGCAAGACCAGTCCCGAGAGTTCGATCCTTATCATCCGCAGTCTTAAGCCGCTTCGGAGCGCTTAGACCCGGATTTTTAAGGACAATTAGAGGGCTACCGCCTCGCTGCCGATCCAACCGATGGACTGCCGACCATGACCGACATCCCGACCCCCGATCAATCTGCCGACCCTCAGGTCGTCCCCTTCGGCAAGCCGGCCGCGAAGCCTGACGCTGTCCGCCCGCGGGTGCTAGCGATCGCCAACCAGAAGGGTGGGGTCGGCAAGACCACAACCGCAATCAATCTTGGCACTGCACTCGCAGCCATCGGCGAGCATGTGCTGATCGTCGATCTCGATCCGCAAGGAAACGCGTCGACCGGCCTCGGCATTGAACGCAAATCGCGCCGCACATCGACCTACGACGTGCTCACCGGCGCGGCGCCGATGCGCGATTCCGTTCTGCAGACCGCCGTGCCGCAACTCTACATCGCGCCATCGACGCTCGATCTATCCGGCCTCGAGCTTGAGATCGGTCAGCAGCGTGACCGCGCGTTCCGTCTGCGCAACGCACTACGTCAACTCAACAGCGGTACGCGCACTTATGATTTTACGTACGTGCTCGTCGACTGTCCGCCGTCGCTCAATTTGCTCACGGTGAACGCGATGGCGGCGGCGGATTCGATTCTCGTTCCGCTGCAATGCGAGTTCTTTGCGCTTGAAGGTTTGTCGCAACTTTTGAAAACTGTCGAGCAAGTCAAGACCACACTTAATCCGACATTGTCGATCCATGGCATCGTGCTGACGATGTACGACTCGCGCAATAATCTCTCCAACCAGGTCGTTGCCGACGTGCGACAGTTCATGGGCAGCAAAGTGTACGAGACGATAATCCCGCGCAATGTGCGCATCTCTGAAGCGCCCTCCTACGGCAAGCCGGTATTGGTCTACGATCTCAAATGCGTCGGTAGCGAAGCCTATCTGCGGCTGGCTACCGAAATCATCCAGCGCGAGAAAGCATTGAAAGCGGGGTAAAATCTGGGTGTTTTTTCTCGCACGAGCATTCAAACCGGCGGCGATAGGCGGAGAATACGGAAAGGGATAGCGTGGCACGGAGTTCAGGAGCAGCTATGGCGGATCACTCGCGATTGGGACGCGGCCTGGCCGCGCTAATCGGCGATGTTGGCGAGGAAGCTTCTGTCGCCGACAGCGGCCGCAAGCCGCGCCGCGCGCCCATTGAAAACCTTCGTCCTAATCCGCGCAATCCACGCCGGCTATTCACGGACGCTGAGCTCGCTGAGCTTGCGGTCTCAATCCGCGAACGCGGCATCATTCAGCCGATTGTTGTTCGGGCGCTGCAAGGTGACAATTTTGAAATTATCGCCGGCGAGCGGCGGTGGCGCGCGGCACAGCGTGCCGGCTTGCACGACGTACCGATCGCAATCGTAGAAGCGAACGACGCGCAGTCGCTCGAATATGCCATCATCGAAAATGTGCAGCGCGCCGATCTCAATCCAATCGAGGAGGCCAGCGGCTATCTCGCGCTGATGGACGATTTCAACCGCACGCAGGATGAGGTCGCGCAGATCGTCGGCAAAAGTCGGCCGCATGTTGCGAACACGATTCGATTGCTCAAACTATCGGAGCCCGTGAAGCAACTGGTGCGCGCGGGCAAAATTTCCGCCGGTCATGCGCGTCTTTTGCTTGGGCAGCCCAACGCCGAACAGATCGCACAGGAAATAATCGATAAAGGTTTGAGCGTGCGGCAGCTCGAAGCGGATATGCGCAAGGACGGCGTCGCGCAGGCCCGCGATGTGAAACGCGAGGCGAAGGGCCACACGGGCGGCACGAAGGATGCCGACACGCGCTCACTGGAGAAACGGTTATCCGATGCGCTCGGCCTCGAGGTCAGCGTCGATCACCGCGGCGAGGGCGGCACGCTACGCATCAAATATCGGGATTTGGACCAGCTCGACGCGGTATTGCGCAAGCTGGGCGGCTAGTAACTAGGCCTTCCGGTACAGCAACGCCGCGTCAAATTGGTCCAACCATTTTATCCGACTGCGCGGACCAGCGCGGCCGAGTTCCATTTCATTGCGTGGGTGGCTCACGAAGGCCCGTAATTGATCAAAATCAATGCCAATTTTGTTTCGGTGTACGACACGTACGACATGAAAGCCCGCTTCAATGTGCTTGGCTTGCAGCAGAGCTGAGGAACGCTTGCATCGTCGCACGCTAATTGGGCGAGTTCGTTGATCCGGATTTGGTTGGCGTTTTGGCTGTTCGCTGAAACCATCGTCTGGTAGCGAGAGATATCTATGGTCCAATCCAATCGAACTCTGCGCTTGAATTGAGGGGGCCGCCTATGGCCAATGATGCGTCGAAGGCGAAGCGAATTTTACACGTAAAAATAAGAACGCCATCGGCGGATGCAACAACGCTCCTAGCGACGATGATGAAAAATGCATTGCCCTTGTACAAGACTTTC
Organism: Pseudolabrys sp.; assembly: GCA_035689725.1. Lineage (GTDB taxonomy): Bacteria > Pseudomonadota > Alphaproteobacteria > Rhizobiales > Xanthobacteraceae > Pseudolabrys. Next base: position 7,863 of record DASSLE010000297.1, on the reverse strand, counting down.
GGCGATGCACAGGTTCGCTTGTTGAGAAATTCTGATGATCAGACTCAGTTCCTTCAAGTAATCGAGTACCAAACGGATCGAACATTTGAACTCAATCGGCAAAAGCTGGCCAGCGATCCGATGATGCACAATTACTTGCAGGCTTGGCGCACGCTTTTTCCTGGAGCGATTGAGGTCGACGTGTATGAGGACGTGACCGAGGAGATGTAGAAATTATTGTACCCCTAAAAGGCTCAAAACCCGCTTTTCCCCAACGGTTGACCGAATAAAATAATTGCTTGTTATATCCGGACGCCGCAAAAGTGCGCCGCAAAATCTGCCGACAAACGCCAAACTGAGGAAAAACATGAGCCGCAGCATCCAGAACAGTTCACATCCCGCGCTGTCGGCAGTCGACGGCGTGGCCGCCAGCACGTCCGATGTCGTGTTGTTGATCGGCCGTATTCTCCTCGGCTGGATATTCGTGCGTAGCGGCTATGGAAAAATTTTCGATATCCCAGCCTATGCCGCAACGTTCCCAGCGCGCGGGATGCCGGCGTTCCTGGCCTATCTCTCCGTCCCGGCAGAATTTTTCGGGGGGATTGCCCTGATCCTCGGACTTGCGACCCGCTACGTAGTGCTGGTGATGATTGTATTCATGCTGGTGGCAACTTTTAGCTCCCACCGATACTGGGAATTCACCGATGTGGCTGTGCGGCGCGCCCAAGATTCGAGTTTCTACAAAAACATGGCGATTCTGGGCGGATTCTTGTTCGTGTTTGCCGGCAGTCCGGGACGTTTTAGCGTCGACGCCTGGCTGCGCAAACGGCGCTAGGGGTAGGGAATAGGGAACCCTCACGGGGCCTTAATGGTTTGCCCGCCTCCTCTTGGACCCATTTCGGCTCGGACATCCTCCCCCACAAGGGCATATGGGACCGGAGCAAGTGGCGCGCGCACACTTGCACCATTTCTGAATTCATTTGCGAACTCGTCGAATCGATAGATCCGAATAGCGCCGACGCAGCGCCGAGGCCAAGGACTCAGCGACTGCGCTCAGGCTGCTCGAGGCCGACAAGAAATTCGATTGATTACTCACTGACGTGGTCCTTCCTGGCAAAAACGGCCCGGAGCTAGCCACTGAGGTATCGGAGCGCCGTCCAGGAAAAAAAGTTATTTTTAGGACCGGCTATTCACGCTACGCGATCGTTCACCGTGGCATTGAGATCATTCCAAAACCGTTGACCGAGCGTCCTCGCGCGAAATTCGGCAGGTTCTTGATAGCCGTTCAAACAACCAATAGGCGACGTTGCCGCTCGCGAGACCGCTGCATCAGTGCCGCGGTGGCTGCTCTTTCTGTTTGAACAGCGCATCGAGTGTGAAGGCGTTGGGGCAGAATTCGTGGAAATGCTCGGCCGCAGTGCCTTCAGCAAGCTCGTGTTGGCAACGGCCTTTCTGGCTACAGGCGACACACAACCGTTGCAAATCGCGCATGACAGCAGGGTTGCTCTTGGCCAGGGCTTCCGGATCGACGCGCAGTGCGACCAGCATTTTCTCTAATAATTCGGCGGCGCCAGGCCCCTTGGCCGCGAGTGCGCGCAATTCACCGGCCGGCACGCCGAGGTCCTTGGCGATCTGCATGACGTCGTCCGGGCTGCAATGTCCGAATTCGTCATGTAGGCCGCTCACGTGACGATACTTGTTTACCCAGCTGGCAATAGCATCCAGCACGAAATCGACCATTGGATATTTCGCCTGATGGACTTCGCGGTCGGGCATGACGCCCCTCCATCGAAAAACATTGACAGCGGATCTTTTCGCACAGGCTGCAGAAATCCGCGTTGCGCTAGATCAAAGGTCTGGTTAGCCCGGTTTTCCATGGTTCTCGCGGCGCCCCGTGCCGACACCGGCTTCTGAGAGGACCCAAAATCACAAATTCGGCGTTGGACCTAGGGCCATTTTCCGAGGAGGCGAGGATGCGATTTGTCCTTCTGATTATTCTTCCTGATTATTCTTCTACTGCTCGCACTTGGGGCGCTGCCGACGTGGCCGTAAAGCGCGGAATGGGGCTACTACCCCTCCGGCGGTCTCGGTTTGGTCCGGTCATTCTTTTGATCTTGGTCCTGCTGGGTCGCATTTAGCGCGAGCCTGCGGCGGTCATTATTTACGGAGGGACCCGTAGATCTATTCCGTTTCCGAAGTTGCTGGAGGTTCCAATTTATTGCGCAGCTGATCGGTACCTTTGATGGTGTCTATCACCGTGCGATAGGCGTTAGAAACTTTGTCGCCGAGGGTCCGCGGCCGCCGTCTGCGGAGTTTTCGTTTTTTCGCTTGGGCCGGAGACTTCTTTTGGGTTACGGTCTTCGATTTTTTCTTCCGCTTGCTAGCGGATGACTTGCGCCTTTTCCGAGCCATCGGCGATCCCTTCATAAGCTTGCGAGCGTGAGCATAGAGCGAAGGCGTGCTGACCGAAAGGCGGGTTCCGCGCTTTGTGCAGCTGGCTGCCTTCATTGTTTTCTGCGCTGGATCGAGGCCTGTCCTAACTGCAAGCATCCCGGCCAACAATCAGGGAGAAACAAGAGTGCCCGCTTCACTACAAGGCGAATTGCAGCCGACGATCCATCGTTTCAAGCTTGGCGGGTTCGAGGTCGCTACTGTTCTGGATGCCAGAGCGATCCGTGAGGGATTGCATCCGCACTATGGCGCCAATGCCTCGGCTGACGAGGTGCAGGCGCTTGCCCGCGCCAATAATATCGATACCCAGCGGTTCGAGCATCCCAACATCCCGACGCTCGTGAACACCGGCAAGCAATTGGTGCTGTTCGATACGGGCAATGGCGCGCTTCCGCGTGAGTATGAGCAGCTCAGCAGGCGGTTTCCACCCGGACAAACGGCGGCGCGGCTCGCGGCTGCGGGCTACAAGCCAGAGGACATCGACGTCATTGTCATCACGCACGGACATCCCGATCACATCGGCGGGCTGGTTGAAGGCGAAAAGCCGATATTCGCAAATGCACGTTACGTATTCGGTGCTGCCGAGTTCGACTTCTGGAAGCGCGGCGAGAACGTGCGCGAGGCGCGCAAGTTCAATCGTGAGCTGTTCATGAAAATCTGCGTGCCGTTGGCCGATCGCTCGACATTCATCAAGCCGGGCGATCAGGTCGTGCCGGGCATCACCGCGGTCGACGCCGCCGGGCATTCGCCTGGTCTGCTGGCATTCCATATCGAGGGTGACGGCAGGAGTTTCATGATCACCGCTGATACCTGCACTCAATATATAATGGCCGTGCAGCGCCCGGAATGGTACTTCGAGATGGACGACGATAAAAACAAAGCGGTCACGACGCGTAAGGGCATCCTCGACATGTTTGCGACCGACAAGCTCTTCGTCGCTGGTTTTCACATGCCGTTCCCCGGTATCGGCTACGTGGAGAAAGGGCAGATCGGCTACCGTTGGGTGCCGCACAGCTATCAATTAAATCTGTAGGCTGTGCGCATCACGCAGCGACATTATTTGCCCCATTTGCGGGTACTCGCCGCGAGCGACAGTAGGATGCGTTCGACGATCGCTTCGGCTAACGGCGCGTTGCGTCGCATTTCGAGCGACGCTTCGGCCAGTTGCTCCATGGCGCGCAGCAAGCGCGACGGCGGCCATACACGCAGCGCTTCGCTAACGTGACGTTCGCGCGTGAAATGCAATGGCGGCGCCGAACGCTTCATGGCGAATTCGATAGAATCGCCGCTTTCGATCGCCAGCTTAATCTTATGCAAATTGGCCACCTGGCGGATTGCTGCTGAGACGATTGCAGCTGGAGACGAACCGCCCGCACGTGCTTTGGCAAATTCGCTATCCACCTCGGCGGTTCGGCCGGCGAAAGCCGCGTCGATGACTCCATCGAGCGCTATCTGCGAGGCGTCCGCCACAACCGCTATCACGTCGGCGAGTTCAATGTTTTTTTGCCCTTGTGCATAAAGTGCGAGTTTTCGGATCTCATTACGCGATGCCAGTCGGTCCCCTCCGAGCAAGGCCAGCAGCGTGGCGCGGGCATCTGGCGCGATTGTGAGATTGGCCGCCCGCATTTCCTCGTCGATCAGTTGGGCGAGTGCGCGTTCGTTATCGGCGTAACAGGGCAGGGCAGCAGCGACTTGCGCTTTCTCGCAGAGCGCCCTTAGCGGCGCGCTCTTGCTAAGATTGCCGGCTTCAATGATGACACGGCATTCGCTCGAAGGCGCCGCGATAACGGTCTCGACCGCCGAGGCAATATTGCGCGCCCCTGTCTTCACCAGGACGGCGCGTCGGCCGCCAAACAGTGGCACCGTATGCGCTTCCTCCACGAGCCGCGCCGGATTGCTTGCCAACTCGTCGCCTTCGATGCGCGCCAGCGCGAATGGATCACTGGGATCGTCAACCGAAGCACGTATCAGCGCGTCCACGCGCTCGCGCACCAAACCGGCGTCGGGCCCGAACACCAGCACAATAGGCTGCGCGGGATCCGGCTTGGCAATAAAACGGTCAACGTCGGAGGCCTTGATGGCGGTCATAAACAACACTCACGTCCCGGGCGCGGTGCAGCACGAAGTGATTCGCTGCAAACCCGGGACCGTTTCAATCTATGACACCGGTGCCCTAACTACCCGCGACAAAATACGAAGAAAGCCGCGAGCGGATATTTTCGGCGATCACTTTGGCGGCCCGGTTCTCGGCGTCACGCAGCCCGCGGTCGCCGGCGAAGCGCTGCTCCTGGCCGGGAATGTTGTAGGACACGCGCGAGAAAGTTTGACCTTTCACCACAGTCTTTCCAGTGGCGAGGTCGGTCAACGTGTAGATTGCGTCGATACCATAATTGTTAACGTCCGGCCGCGCGGTATTGATGTCGACGATCACCTGCAGCTGCGTAGCAGTCAGCTTAACGTCCAGGCGATGAGTGGGCGAGATGCCGCCGTTGCCGCCGGTGAGGTCGTAGATCAACTCGTTGCGCACCCCAACGGTGACGCGTGAAAGTCTGCTTCCGCCCGGGGCATCGATTGGAGCGACCTCGACCGCACTCAGTTGGCTGGCAAGACCGGCGCTGCCGGTAGGCGTCGGACGGTCCGCATAGAGCGGCTGAAAGCAGCCGGCGGTAAAGCCGGCCAGCGCCAAAGCACCGAAAAACCTGGCGAAGCGCATCATATCAGACCACGACATTGACGATCCTTTGCGGGACGACAATGACCTTTTTCGGGCTTTTGCCCTCCAGCGCCTTTTTTACCGCATCGAGGGAGAGAACGGCAGCCTCAATGTCGGATTTTTCCGCATCACGAGCGATGGTCACGTCGGCGCGCTTCTTGCCGTTGATCTGAACGGGCAGGGTAATGGTGCTTTCTATCAAAAGCTCAGGCTCGACCTTCGGCCACGCCTCGGTGGCGACAAGGGTCTTATGCCCAAGGGCCGCCCAGCACTCCTCTGCGAGATGCGGCATCATGGGGTGGAATAGCCGTATCAGGATGTCACCAGCCTCACGCAACGCCCACCCGAGGTCGCCGGTCGATGGCTTTTCGATCTGGCCGATGGCGTCGCCGAGCGTATTGGCGAGTTCGTAAATGTGGGCGACGCAGCGATTGAAACGCAGTTTATCGATATCATCGGAAACATGGGCGAGCGCGCGATGAGCCGCCTTGCGCACGGTCAGGGCTTGCTCGCCAAAGGCAATTAGCCGAGCTGTCGGCGCCTTGATTTTCGCGATTTCGCCGATAAGCCGCCACAACCGCTGCACAAAACGCCAGGCCCCCTGCACGCCTTCCTCGGTCCAGATTACGTCGCGCTCGGGCGGAGAATCCGAAAGCATGAACCAGCGCGCGGTATCTGCACCGTAGGCGGCGATGATGTCGTCGGGGTCAACTGTGTTCTTTTTTGACTTTGACATTTTTTCAATCGAACCGATCTCGATCGGCTCGCCGGTCGAAGCGAGCATTGCGCGCCGTGCGTCGCCCATACCTTCGATCTTGACGTTAGCCGGCTCGATCCAGTCGCCGTTCTTAGCGCGATAGGTCTCATGCACCACCATGCCTTGCGTGAAGAGCCCGGCGAATGGCTCATCCATGCCGGCGTGTCCTGTCTTGTGCATGGCGCGGGTGAAGAAACGCGAGTAGAGCAAGTGCAAAATCGCGTGTTCAATTCCGCCGATGTATTGGTCGACCGGCAGCCATTCATCCACCATTTTGCGATCAGTGGGCGCGGTCTTAACCCAAGGATCCGTGAAACGTGCAAAGTACCAGGATGAGTCGACAAAAGTATCCATCGTGTCGGTCTCGCGACGCGCCGGTGCAGAGCACTTCGGACATTTCACGTTCTTCCATGTCGGATGGCGGTCGAGCGGATTGCCCGGCTTGTCGAAACTCACATCTTCCGGCAATGTCACGGGCAGGTCCCTTTCCGGTACCGGGACCACGCCGCATTTGTCGCAGTGGATGATCGGGATCGGGCAGCCCCAGTAGCGCTGGCGTGAAATGCCCCAGTCACGCAAGCGATAATTCACCTGCCGTTGTGCGACGGGATTGTTGCCGCGCGTTTCTTTCTCCAGTCGCCTGGCGACTTCTTCCTTGGCTTCCTCGATGCTCATGCTATCAAGGAAACGCGAATTGATCATGCGGCCTTCGCCGTCATAGGCGACGTCGGTGATAACGAAAGTCTTTGGGTCCCGATTGGGCGGGCAAACCACCGGTGTGTTGCCGAGCCCATATTTGTTGACGAAATCGAGGTCGCGCTGGTCGTGCGCCGGACAGCCGAAAATAGCGCCGGTACCGTAGTCCATCAAAATGAAGTTGGCCACATAGACCGGCAGCTTCCAGGTTGCGTCGAATGGGTGCACCGCTTTGATGCCGGTGTCGAAGCCGAGTTTTTCAGCCGTATCGATTTCCGCTTGCGCAGTGCCCATGTGGTGGCACTGTTCGATGAATGCCGCAAGCTTCGGATTCTTTGCCGCCGCGGACTGTGCCAGGGGATGGTCAGGCGACAGCGCCATGAATTTTGCGCCAAATAAGGTGTCTGGCCGCGTGGTGAAAATTTCCAGTTCGCTTTCCTTGTTCGGCGCCGTCGCCGGATCGAGCGCGAAGCGTAGCAACAGACCTTCCGAGCGCCCTATCCAATTTTTCTGCATCAGCCGTACTTTGTCCGGCCAGCGGTCAAGCGTGTCGAGCGCCTTCAAAAGATCTTCTGAATAGTCGCTGATCTTGAAAAACCACTGCGTCAGCTCGCGTTGCTCGACGATAGCGCCAGAGCGCCAGCCGCGGCCGTCGATCACCTGCTCGTTGGCGAGCACGGTCTGATCGACCGGATCCCAGTTTACTTTTGACTGCTTGCGCTCAACCAGCCCCGCTTTGAGAAAGTCGAGAAACATTTTTTGCTGGTGCTTGTAGTATGCAGGGTCGCAAGTCGCGATCTCGCGCGCCCAGTCGAGGGAAAGTCCCATCGACTGAAGTTGCTTTTTCATCGCCGCGATGTTGTCGTAAGTCCACGCCTTCGGATGCACCTTGCGATCGATGGCGGCGTTCTCGGCCGGCATGCCGAACGCGTCCCAGCCCATCGGGTGCAGCACGGCGTTGCCCATGGCGCGTTTGAAGCGCGCGACAACGTCGCCCATCGTGTAGTTACGCACATGTCCCATATGGATGCGCCCCGACGGGTAGGGGAACATCTCCAGCACGTAGTATTTCGGTCGCGGATCGTCGTTTTTGGTGGCGAAGATGCCGCGCTCCGCCCATGCCTTCTGCCATCGGGCCTCTGCCTCGCGGGCGTTATATCGCTCGTTTTTGCTCGAATCGACGGTCATTTCCGGCTCTTTTTAGGGCGCGCGGAACAGACACGAAAGAGACCGAAGGGTCAACCGGGCGGCGACGATTCACGTGAAA
>DASSLE010000296.1:0-2532 GCA_035689725.1 Pseudolabrys sp. | reverse complement strand
GCAGGCGGCGGTGCGCGTACGGCGTTCGGCAACGCCTTCGCCGCGAATGGCCACAAGGTGCCGGCCAAGCCGGGCAAGGCGAGCAAGACGGCCACGCCGGGCACAGGGAGTGAGACGGCCCCGCCGGGCACAGCGAGCGTTCATGTCCGGGCGTCTTCGTCTCCCTGGACCGCGCCACGGCGCTGTAATGGATGGTGTCTAACGCGCGATGAGGAATTGGAATGGCAGCACTTTTGAAAGCGCAGGTTTCAATCGATTTCTAATAGTACACGCCCCAGGTGATTGATTTCGTTCGGAATTATCAACAATTCTGAAATGCCCGCGGTCTGCTCTAGAGTACGCCAGCGCTTTATTTGTGAGTACACAGGGCGAAGAATGTTGTTATTGGCGGACAGGAAATCTCGAAGGCCGCGAGAGGCTTGGTGACCTATCAACCAACGATTTTTGGCAGGGAGGGTTTGCTGGCGGCGGGTATGGTATTGGTCATTCCGATGATCTTGTTATTGCCGCCGTGGGAGGAGGCCCTGCTTGATGCTTCGATATTAAGCGCATTGTTATCTAGAAATGACGCGATGGAGCATGACAATGACTCGTACCACGTTAGTCACGATGGCTGCTATTGCAGCGCTTAGTGCCGTTAGTCCAGTCCACGCAGCAGGAGATGTACAGGCAGGTAAGGCCAAGACTGCTGCTTGCGCCGGGTGCCATGGTGCAAATGGTCAAGCAGTGGCGCCAAATCCCGCATTGGCGGGCAAGAAAGAGGACCAGCTTATTCAAAGTATGAAGGATTACAAATCTGGAAAGCGCGACAATGCAGTCATGAAGGGGATGGTAAGTGCACTCAGCGACCAGGATATCGAAAATGTGGCCGCGTACTATGCTTCACTCAAGTGAGGCTGATGTCATCGGTTTGGAATGTTCGCAATAGCTCGCTGATCGCCTCGGAAACTGCGCGCTAATTGTAGACCCTCGTGAATCCCATGTAATTCACTAGCAGACTCGAGTTGGGGTACCGCAATTCCTAGCACCGCTGTTGGAGCGTTGCGAGCCGCACCTCAACACTGCTTTGGCACCCAAGGCTAGCTCTTCGCTTGCGATATTACTTAATTGCCAGAAGGCTTCGCCAAAAAAAGCCCGATGGTGAGGAGGACAAGCTCAAAATAAAACTGGGGCATAAAGCGAGCGGTCAGCGTGTTTGGCAAGTTCGTGAACGCATAACGTTAGGCATTCGCTCAATGGTGTGCGCGTCAAGCCTTCTCGCATATCATGACACATTATCTATGCCTCGGCGGTCGCGCCACGCTGCGCTAGGGTGGCGCTTTGGCAACAACACGGTTTTTTGATTTCAATCAAAAAGATCTCAGCCGACAGAGGATAAGGCTGGGTGGGGTGGAAAGCGGTCGATTTTTCGATCATGATCATACGGTTGCGAACGGCCAGCCAAGACAGGACGATCATGACCGAGCCGCAGAAAATCAGCGCCGCCAAGGATATTGGCGGCGCAGCTCGTATCGCGCGGCCCGCAATATGGTTCGTTGGAGGCGTGGTTTCAGCCATCGTGGCGGCCGGTCTATGGGCGCCGGGCGCGCGCGCGCAAAATGCGCCGGCCGATCAGACTGCCCCCAAGCTCACCAACGATATCTGCCTTGGCTGTCATGGTCTGGAGGGATTCGAGCTGCCGTCGACGCCCAGACAGACGCAGTTCCCGATGGTGCTGAAAGACCGCTTCCTGGGCAGCGTGCATGGCAAGCGGCAGTGCGTCGAGTGCCACACCAACATCACGAAGGTTCCGCACGAAAAGGTCGAGGTGAAAGTCAGCTGCATCAATTGCCATGAGAATTTGCTGGAAAACGCGAAGGACGAGAACAAGGCCGACGAAATCGCCAAGCTGAGCGGTGTCGTCCAGATGATCAGCCGCTATATGAAGTCGATCCACGCGCAGCCGAATAAGGAAGATCAGTCGCACACCAATGCCACTTGCTACAATTGCCACGAAGCCCACTATATCTATCCGAAGGGCAGCCCCAACCGTAACTGGTGGCGGCTCAATCTCCCGTATGCGTGCGGTGCGTGCCACACCAAGGAGCTCGAGGCCTATAAGACCTCGGTGCACGGCAAGGAGACATTGCAGAACGGCAATGCAAAGGCGGCGGTCTGCTCGGACTGCCACTCCACGCACGACGTCCAGGACGTCTCGCTCGACACCACCCGGCTGCTGATTACCAGGAACTGCGGCAATTGCCATGAGGAGCAATTGAAGTCGTACCTGGGGACCTATCACGGTCAGGTTAGCAAGCTGGGCTTCGCCTTCACCGCCAAGTGCTTCGACTGCCACGGATTTCACACGATCCAGCGCGTCGACGATCCGGCATCGAGCGTGCACGCGAACAACCGCCTGCAGACTTGCCAAAAGTGCCATCTCGACGCGACGGCGGGTTTCGTGAAGTTCCAGCCGCATGCCAACGACAAAGATTTCAGTCGTTATCCTTACACTTGGCTCGCGTCCAAGTTCATGCTGCTGCTGCTCGGCGG
>DASSLE010000295.1:0-5205 GCA_035689725.1 Pseudolabrys sp. | reverse complement strand
AGCCGCTCGGCCCATAGAGCTTGAGCGTCTTCTCACGCCCGACAAGGCCCCTCAACAGGTGATCAAATCCGATGAAGTGATCGATATGCGCGTGCGAAACAAAAACGTGCTCGAGCCGCTGGAGCTTGCGCGCCGGCAGGTTGGAAAGATCGCCTAAATCAAAAAGTATAGCGCGCCTTTCGAACAGAGTTTCGACGTACAGAACCGGATCGCCGGTTCGCCCGTTCACAAGGGTCGGGTGCAAAAGTGGACGCATTCTATTTAATTAGCTTACGGTAGCAGGGGATGCTTTGCGCCAGATCATTACGCCGGGCCGACCTTTCCGCCGGGCAATCCGACTTTTTGACCCTTATCAACACGCGCAGCGGCTTCGGGGGTCAGTCTGTCTCCAATTGGGGCGCACCGCTATGGAAATTCGCTCAATTGCTTTTTCGAATGGTTCGCCAATGCCGCTCCAGTACACGTGTGACGGAAAAAATATTTCGCCGCCCCTCAACTGGACAAATCCGCCGGCCGCGACTCGTAGCTTTGTACTCCTCTGCGACGATCCCGATGCACCCGGAGGAACCTGGGATCATTGGGCGGTCTATGATCTGCCAGATCGAGAACGGTCACTTGCGGAGGGTGCATCCCGCCATCCAAAGTCTTTCAAGCAAGCCATCAACGATTTTCAGAAGAACGGTTATGGGGGCCCCTGTCCACCCCACGAGCACGGATTACATCATTATCATTTCCGACTGCTTGCGCTTTCGGTTGAGCAATTGCCCGTGCACAAAAACCCAACCTGCGACGACGTGGAACGCGAAGCCCGTAAGCACACAATCGCTGAAGCAACTTTAATTGCGGCTTATGAGAGATAGTTCTGCCGAAAATATTTGACGATCCGTCCTTGATTTGAGTCAAATCACTCCATTTTTGCCGGACATAAGCTTGCGTGCTTACCAGTTTGGAGCAGTCACATGTACGGCAAAGGACGAGAGCTCGAAATTGGCAATGCAACGAGCGCGATACTTATTTCGTTGTTGCGGACTCTTATCGACAAACATGTCCTGTCGAACACCGAGGTTCGTGCAGTTTTGACCAAGGCCGCGACCGCGCTCGGTCCTCACGACTATACCGCTCCTGTCAAGGGAGCGATCGGCATTATCCTAGACGATGTTCTGCCGCAATTTCCTGAGAACGGCGGCGATTAATTGAAGTCGGGTCGTTAAACATGACAGCTACTCAAAGCGTCGAGGCTGCAGCCCGCGCGACCGAAGATTGGATCGATGATTTTGTCCAACATTTGGGTTGGCGTGATCGCGACCGCGCATATTTTGCCCTGATGGCTGCAATGCATGCAATGCGCGACTGCTTGCATAAGGACGAAGCAATTTATCTCGGGGCCCAGCTACCGACATTACTGCGTGGGCTCTACTATGAGGGCTGGCACCCCACCTCGCGCCCGTTGGCCAAGAGTCGCAGTGCGTTCCTTGGGCGTATTCATGACGGCTTGCACCGCGATCCGGGCGTCGACGCCGAACAGGTGGCTCGCGCAATGTTTGCCTTGCTGGCGGCACGCTTACCAGCTGCGGAGGTTGAGGATGCAAAAGCTTCTACGCCCCACGAGCTGCACAATCTTTGGCCGAGCTAACGTTTAGCGCATGAGCCGCCGCCCGTTAACGGCTTCAGTGCATCAGCGGCCAACACTGCGGCTTTTTCTGTGCGGCGATGTGATGCTGGGGAGAGGCATCGATCAAATATTGCCGCAACCTTGCGACCCGGCGCTTCATGAAGATTACGCCCAATCGGCATTGGAGTACGTGCAGTTGGCGGAGGCTGCCAATGGCCCGGTAAAACGGCCTGCGGCTCCTGCCTATGTCTGGGGCGCCGCCCTCGACGAATTGAAACAGGCCCGGCCCGATGTGCGCATCATCAATCTCGAAACAAGTATTACGCGCAGTGAAGACTTTGACCCGAAAGGCATTAACTACCGGATGAGTCCTGAGAATGCAGCAGTGCTCGCGGCTGCGCATATCGATTGTTGCGTACTCGCCAACAACCACGTTCTCGACTGGGGACGTGCGGGCCTGCTCGACACCCTGGCGACGTTGAAGCGTCTCGGCATCAAAAGCGCCGGAGCCGGCCGCACACTTGAAGAGGCTCGTGCAGCCGCTACCCTGCCGATTTCCGGCAAGGGTCGCGTGCTGGTGTTCTCTTTCGCCGCGGTAACAAGCGGCACGCCCCGCAACTGGGCGGCAGCATCAGGTGCTGCCGGCGTCAACCTTCTCTCTGATCTATCTGATGCGATCGTCCACCGCACTACCGATCGGATCATTCGCGATCGGCAGCCCGGCGACGTGATTGTTGTCTCAATCCATTGGGGACCGAACTGGGGCTACGAAGTTTCTGATGCGCAAAGACGCTTTGCCCATGCACTGATCGACGATGCCGGTGTTTCCATCGTTCACGGCCATTCTTCACACCATGCGAAGGCGATCGAGGTCTATCACAACCGGCTGATCCTTTATGGCTGCGGCGACTTCCTGAACGATTATGAGGGTATCCGCGGTTATGAAGATTACCGCGACGACCTCGCGGTGATGTATTTCGTTGACATCGCGGTAACGAGCGGTGCCGTGAGCGGCATCGAGCTCGTCCCTTTATGCATCAAGCAATTCCAGCTAGTGCCGGCGTCCGCTTCCGATACCGAATGGATTCAACAGACGCTAGATAGGGAAAGCGGCCACTTTGCCACCAGCGTGGTCGTGACTGCCCCCGGCCGCCTCACCGTGAGTTCGACAGCGAGCAGTGAGATTGATTCACATCAATGAGCACAGCGCCCATCGGCCCATGATCTGGTTAACGCTCAGCCAATAGATGGAGAGTCACATGAGCTTCACCGGGCTTCCGATCTTCGATGAGACCGTGCAGCTGACGAATGTGTGGCTGAATGAGCTCATGGGCGAGCTCGATTGGAAAGACAAGAAGCGAGCCTATCGCGTGCTTCGCGCCGCCCTGCATGCGTTGCGCGACCGGCTGACACCGCACGAGGCAGTCCACCTCGGAGCGCAACTGCCTATGCTCATCCGCGGCCTTTATTACGAAGGCTGGCACATGAAGGACGCTGCTGCGCCGGAACACACGAAACAGGCCTTTTTTGATCACGTTTATGCCGAACTCCGCGATGATCCGGCCATCGACGCCGAGCGGCTCGTGCGTGAGGTCTTCAAGCTCTTGGCGCGCAAAATTACTCCTGGCGAAATCAAAGACGTAAAAAATATGCTGCCAGCCGAGGTACGTGCACTGTGGCCTAATGGCGCCACCATCTAGCGCGGGAGCAGCCCATGCTTAAGGAACTCAATGTCGATCAGGCTCGCTTTGTTGCGCTTCTTGCGAAAACGGCCCGCGCGCAACGCGATGACCTGCTCGGCAATGTGCCCGAGGACGACCTTGCCGATCTGAAAGCTGCGCGCGGTGAGCACAACCCTACGGCCGCGCTGGGATTTGATCCGCTGCGCGCGGACGCGGCACAAACGGCAGCATTGCGCGACGCGGTTGCCAGCCTATCGCCGATGGCGCGTGCCGAATTGTACACGCTGATGCGTATCGGCCAGCGCGACCTCGCGGCCGAAAAGTGGCATCGCGGCCTGAGCGAAGCAGCGATGCTCGGCGATGAAACGATTGTTGCCGCCATGATCGAGGATTCGGACCTGCATGATCATCTCATGAAAGGCCTCTACGAAGCCGATCTGATTACTTAGTCACCGCCTCGAATCAGTTCGTGGCGACGATGCCAGGTCTCGCTGATCTGCCTTTCGACCTCGGTTAACGTAAGCGGCGCGGCGTCGGGGTGAGTGCTGCGAATCCAGTCCAGCAGTTGCCGCGCAAATTCCGTCAAAGTCGCTGGCGCAGCGCCTGACATGATCTGGCGATAGGCCTCAACCTCAACGGCCTGCAACGCTTTCTTGTGGCCAAGGGGGCTTGCCATGACTGTCCACCGTCAGCGCACCCCCTCAGACGCGGCTTTGCGGCCCGGGCAACTGCGCCGGATCGAGCCCGAGTCCGTCGCAGATGCGGCGCACGGTGCGCGGATCAAGGGCACGGTGCGCGCCTGCGAGCGGCAGCCGCGCCTTGCGGCCTTCGCGATGTACTGTAACTTCCCCGTGACCCTCGTGCCCGCGTGGATGCTCGTCGGTGTCGATGCGGCACCCGTGTTCCACAAGCCACTTTCGAAAAGTTGCAGTTTCCATTGCCTTCTCCCGTTGACGCCGCCGGACTGTTGATATCCTGCGCTTTTCCGCTAGGCGCTGGTTGATCTGAATCAAGCAGAAAGGCGGGCAAGAATCAGCCGGTCTCCATCGCATGCCAGCCCGGCCGTGATGCCGCGCATACGCCCGAGCCGGCGGACGAGCACATTCAGTTGGCGCGCCTTGCCCCGCACGATTCCCGAGCCACAATGCGTGAACATCGCCCGCGCGACGCCGGCGCTTTCGCACCAGTCGAGTTGAGCCGTCACGGGCGCGTGGCCGATCAGCTGCCCCGCTTTCGTGCGCACCATCGAGCGTGTTAGCACCGCGCCATCACCGATGAAGACCTGGATGCCGCCGAGCGCGCGCTTGCGATTGGGCAGACCCGCAATATCGGGGGCGTAAAAAAACGAGCGGGAGCCGATCGACACGCGATACCCCACCGCCGGCGCCCGGATTGAATGTTGGATCGGCACGGCCTTGAATTTTATGCCGCCGATCGTAACGGCTTTTCCGGGCGGCATCTTGCGCCGGTCGCGAATGGGCAGGTGATCTAGCAAGGCCCATGTCGCCTCCGTCGCGTAGACAGGACAGGGAGCACCGTCGGCCAGACCCCAGGCATGATCCGGATGGGCGTGAGTGAGTACTATTGCTGTCGGCGCCACGTCCCACACCCGGTTAAGCCAGTCCTTGCCGCAATCAATCATGATGCGGGTTTTTCCGGAGTGAACGAGCAGTGAACTATGACGGCGGTGCTGACGAGACCGGCCTTTGATTCCACCACGCGTGCCAAGAAACGTCAGGACAGCTTTCGTAGTTCTTTCTCCCACGTGCTTCGATGCAGCTATCTGCAATTAGGTCGGCCCGGGAAGGGTGCGGACGATTTCCTTGAACCGATCCCACTCCGTCGCCGTCCAGATCTCGGTTTGCGCATGCCCGAAGGTTCGGATCAAGGCCGAAACCTTGGCCGCCGTTT
>DASSLE010000294.1:0-3109 GCA_035689725.1 Pseudolabrys sp. | reverse complement strand
ATAAAACTGACGAGAAGGGCGTCGTCGAGCCATGCTATTACGACCTCACCAAGGATCCGTACGAACGCAACAATATCTACCAAAGCCTGCCGGAGGAGAGGAGGTTGGAATTACAGGCACTGCTCGGAAACCTTCGGACCTGCGGCCATGCAGGTAAGCCGACGTGCTGGACCGTGCAGCAATAGTCAGGAAGGCGGGCAGGCGTAGACGCCTGGCTGCTTGCCAACTAATATCCCTAACTTTTGAGAGCAGACATCGCTCACCAGAGGGGTTCACCCCAAGCTACTGTGCTCGTTTTGTGCTCAAAGCCACCTCACTGCACCCCACTCAGGTCTAATCCAGCCAAACTTCGGTTTTTCTCCAACTCTTGGTTCTCATTGGCTCCAGTGAGTTCCAGTAGGCCTAAATATGGTCACAGAGGCGCCTTCCTTGTATCTTGAATCTGTGTTGTTTCTACGCTCTGGTTATTCAGTCAGGGCGTGATAGACCGCTCTTTCCTTGGTCCTCCTCCGCTGAGACCGTGGTTTAGCATGGATCGTCACGTCCTTCCTCCCGAGAGCTCGTACGGTTGCCTGGGCCATTGAAGCCCGCATCA
This sequence comes from Pseudolabrys sp., assembly GCA_035689725.1. GTDB lineage: Bacteria > Pseudomonadota > Alphaproteobacteria > Rhizobiales > Xanthobacteraceae > Pseudolabrys. The sequence goes on along the minus strand of DASSLE010000294.1, from coordinate 2,514 downwards.
TGTGCAAGGCCGAGCGGCATGGGAGGCCTTACCACAAGGAGGTGTGTATGGAAACAGGCCCGCTGTATGTTGGGATTGATGTGTCCAAAGCTCAGCTAGACATCGCTGAGCGCCCCTCGGGTGAGCAGGCAGTGATTCCCCATACCGAGCAGGCCATCGCCGCGCTCGTGGAGCAGTTGGGCGCCCGACGCCCCGCCTGCGTGGTGCTCGAGGCCACAGGCGGTCTGCAGGCGCCCCTAGCCAGTGCGCTCGCGATCGCCGGGATTCCTGTGGCCGTGGTGAATCCCCGGCAGGTGCGCGATTTTGCCAGAGCCACCGGCCAGCTCGCCAAGACGGATGCGATCGATGCGCAGATCTTGGCCCGCTTTGCCGAGGCGGTGCGGCCAGCCCCCCGCCCGTTGCCGGATGAGGCGACACAGGAGTTCAGTGCGCTCCTCACGCGGCGACGACAACTGATCGAAATGCTCGTGGCGGAACAGCACCGCATGCGGACGGCGCCGCGCCCCATTCAGCAGCAGATCCAGGCCCATCTCACCTGGTTGAAGCAGCAGCTCGCGATGCTGGATGAGGACTTGACGCACCGCATCCACGCCACACCGCTCTGGCGTGAACATGAAGATCTGCTACGCAGCGTGCCGGGCATCGGGCCCGTGGTGAGTCGGACGCTCCTTGGAGCACTGCCCGAGTTGGGCATGCTGACCCATAAGCAGATCGCGGCCTTGGTCGGCGTGGCGCCGTTAAATCGGGACAGCGGAAGCCTGCGTGGCCGACGCATGATTTGGGGCGGGCGCGCCGTCGTGCGCGGCGTCCTCTATATGAGTGCCGTGGTCGCGGCGCGCCACAACCCCATCATCAAAGCCTTCTATCAGCGGTTGCGCACAGCCGGCAAAGCGCCGAAAGTGGCGCTGGTCGCGTGCATGCGCAAACTCCTGACGATGCTCAACGCCATGGTCAAACATCGAACCCCTTGGCGTCTGTCAACACAGGGCTCTTGACAATCAAGACGGTTGCTATAACCTTATCCTCAAGCTGCCCGATAGGGACTATTACCCTATTCTTGAGTTTACCCATTGGGGTGTTGTCATCGTCTGGATTGGGTTCTGCCCCATTTTCACGGACGGTTGAGTTAAGAGTTGCTCTCCCTGCTGCTGTAGTTCCAACCTTCGCCGCTGCCGCGGATTGTGACAGCGCTCGATGTAATCGAAGATATCCGCTCTCGCCTCGACCCTCGTCCGGTAGTGTTGCCGGTTCACCCGTTCCCGTTTGAGCACGCCGAAGAAGCTCTCGGCGGCGGCATTGTCGGCGCAGCTGCCGACAGCACTCATGCTACAGGTCACCTGATGGGCCTCCAGGAACCGTCGGTATTCTTCCGAGGTAAACTGGCAGCCGCGGTCTGAGTGGAGAATGACCGGCGTTCGGCTGGGCCGCTGCCACAAGGCCATCAGCACGGCTTGGACCACCAACTGGCGGTCCTGACGCAGACTCATGGACCAGCCCACCACGAGCCCTGAATATAAATCCAGCACGACACAGAGGTAGAGCCAGTGTTCGGCAGTCCGGATGTAGGTAATGTCGGTGACCCATTTGGTGTTGGGCGCTGCGGCACGGAAGTCCCGGTCGAGATGATTCTGGGTTCCGTTGGGCCGGACTCCGGAGCGCTTCTTCCGCCACTGCCGCCGTGGCGGCACGCCCTGGAGCCCTGCTCGGCGCATCAAGCGCGCCACCCGATGGCGGCCACAGCGCTCCCCGGCGTAGCGGAGGTCCTCCCAGATCCGTGGGCTCCCCACGACGCCGTCTTGGTCAGCATGGAGTTGACGAATCTGCGTGAGTAATCGGGCATTCGCTTGGGCTCGCGGACTCGGCGGTCGCGTGGCCCAGCCGTCGTACCCGCTGGGGGAGACGCGCAAGCATCGGCACATCAGCCGGATGGGAAACGCGGTGCGGCACCGTTGGATCATCCGATACTTCATCGCGATGCGCTCGCGAAGAACGTGGCCGCTTCTCGCAAAAAATCCCGCTCCTTCATGACGCGGGCTAACTCCCGACGGAGATGAGCCAGTTCCTCATCGCGGGGCCGCCCGTTGCCTGAAAACGCCTGCGCTGGCTTCTGGCGCAATTCCCGCCGCCAGCGCCCGAGCACGTTCACCGCAATCCCCAGTTCCGCGGCGATCTGGCTCACACTCACCCCCGGGGTGTCGAGCATCGCCACCGCCTCTCGCTTGTACTCCGCTGAAAACCGTCGCCGTTGTGTCATGACACCCTCCTGGCTCATTATGAGCCTTAATCAGGTGTCCGTAAAATCGGGGCAGAACCCGGATGACAGGAGACTGAGACATGGGTCATAAACCAGATGATTGAAATACGGTCTTCTAAGCCGAATCGCGTGTCTACCCCAAGGAAGAGTGGAGGGCTATACTTCCATCGACCCAAGTTCCAGTTATAATTGTTCAATCGGCTGGAGGATAGTTGACTTCGATGCGGTAACCGTCTTTGTGATTTATCTTTCTTACGAAT
>DASSLE010000293.1:0-4494 GCA_035689725.1 Pseudolabrys sp. | reverse complement strand
CTCCCGCCCTCTGGAGGGCCGCGTATCCCTCATCACAGGATCCACCAGCGGAATCGGGCTCGGAATCGCTCGCGCGCTGGCAGCAGCGGGCTCCTCGATCGTGCTCAACGGCTTCGGCAAACTAGAAGATATCGCCGAGATCCGGGCCAAAATCGTTTCCGAGTTCGGAGTTAAGATCCGATATTCACCAGCGGACATGTCAAAAGCCGCGCCTATCGCCGACATGATCGCCATGGCGCTGGATACGTTCGGCCGCCTCGATGTCCTGGTGAACAACGCTGGCATCCAGCACATCTCGCCACTCGAGCAATTCCCCGTCGAGAAGTGGGATACGATCCTGGCCATCAACCTTTCGTCGGCGTTCCATACCACTCGTGCGGCGCTACCTTCGATGCGTCAGAACAAATTCGGCCGCATCATCAATATCGCTTCGGCCCACGGGCTCATCGCATCGCCATTCAAGGCAGCCTATGTGGCAGCCAAGCACGGTATCGTCGGCCTGACCAAAGTCACTGCGTTGGAAACAGCCGAAGCAAACATCACCTGCAATGCCATCTGTCCTGGCTATGTCTACACGCCGCTCGTCGAAGCGCAGATAGATGGTCAGGCCAAATCGCACGGCATCCCGCGCGAGCAGGTCATTCGTGACGTGCTGCTCGCCCAACAACCGAACAAGCGTTTCGCCACAGTCGAAGAACTCGGTGCTCTTTCGGTGTTCCTCGCGAGTGATGCCGCGGCCTCGATTACCGGAACGGCGCTGCCGGTCGATGGCGGCTGGACCGCGCATTAAGGCGAAGGAGATTCACGCGGAAAACCGCCCCGGCAATCTCGAGTCAACAATCAGGATTTTGGGGAGGAAATCATGGAAAAGAATTCATCAAAACGTGAGGCGACGCTCGCGGATACGCAACAGATTCAAAAACAGAAAGATCGCCAGGTCGTCCTGGTTCTGCAAGGCGGAGGGGCGCTCGGTGCCTACCAAGCCGGCGTTTATCACGCACTGCACGAACACGGCATTGAACCGGACTGGATCGTCGGCACGTCGATCGGCGCGATCAATGCAAGCCTGATCGCCGGCAATGCACCCGGAAGTCGCCTCGAAACGCTAAAAGAATTTTGGACGCGGATGGCGTATCGGCCGCCGTTCGCCGTTCCGGCGTGGACCGGATTGCCTGACATGATCTCCTACTGGAAGACGATTCTTCGCGGCATTCCAAATTTTTTCGAGCCTAATGCTGGGGCATTCCTCGGGACGCACGTTCCCCTTGGGCCCGACGCAGCCGGCTTCTACTCCACCGCTCCGCTGGAAAAGACACTGCTCGAACTCGTCGACTTCTCGCTGGTGAACAAGTGCAATCCGCGACTCACCGTTGGCGCTGCTCACGTACGTACCAGTGAGATGCGTTATTTTGATAGCCGCGACGGCGAGATCGGCGTCAAGCACATTATGGCGTCGGGCGCGTTGCCGCCGGCCTTTCCTGCCGTTCGCATCGACGGTGAGCTTTATTGGGACGGTGGTATCCTTTCGAACACGCCAACCGAAGTGATCTTCGACGACAATCCACGCAAGAACTCACTGATCTTTGCCGTCCACTTGTGGAACCCAATGGGTGATGAGCCACGTACTATTTGGGAGGTCCTCAACCGTCACAAGGACATCCAGTATTCCAGCCGCGTCGCAAGCCACATCGCACGACAACGTCAGATGCACAACATGCGGCATGTCATTCGTGACCTCGCCAAGTTGCTGCCGGAAGAAGTCCGCAGGACACAACAAGTGCAAGCGCTCGCCGCTTTCGGTTGCCACACGACCATGCACGTCGTGCGGCTGCTAGCACCGCAACTTGAGAACGAGAACCACACCAAAGATGTCGATTTTAGTCCCTCCAGCATCCGAATGCGCTGGGAGGCCGGGTACACGAAAACCATGCGCGCACTCGAACAAGCGCCCTGGGAGGGCGAGTTTGATCCCCATGAAGGCGTGATCCTGCACGAACCAAGGCTTCAAGTAATGGAGGCCGCGGAATAGAGCGGCCACTTCGCGAGGCCTCTAAATGATCGAGGAGTCAACAGATGCAACGCTACGACGCCATCATCATCGGAACCGGACAGGCGGGGCCCGCGCTCGCACATCGCCTTGCCGGCGCGGGAAAAACGATCGCGGTGGTCGAGCGCAAGTTCTTTGGTGGGACTTGCGTCAACACCGGCTGCACACCGACCAAAACGCTGGTGGCCAGCGCGCATGCGGCGCATATGGCGCGCCGCGCTGCCGATTTCGGCGTGAAAATCCCATGCGAGATCTCCGTCGACATGAAGGCGGTGAAGGCCCGGAAGGATCATGTGTCCGGCTTGTCGCGCGACGGCATCGAGCAGTCGTTGAAAAACCTCAAGGGATGTAAGGTCTATCAGGGCCACGCTCAGTTTGTCGGCCCGAAATCGGTTAAGGTTGCAGGCGAGGTCCTGGAAGCCGAGTGGATATTCATCAATGTCGGAGGGCGGGCACTGGCGCCGCCTATCCCCGGTCTTGATGAGGTCGGCTATCTCACCAACAGCTCGATCATGGACGTGGATTTCCTTCCGCCGCACCTGATCATTCTCGGCGGAAGCTATATCGGACTTGAATTTGCGCAAACCTATCGACGCTTCGGCAGCGAGGTATCCGTGATCGAGCTCGCGCCGCACCTCATCGCGCGCGAGGACGAAGATATCTCCTCAGCCGTCGCCGACATCCTGCAGGGCGAAGGCATCAAGATACACGTCAACAGCAGCGTTGTGGGCGTGGCACGACAAGGCAACAACATCGCGGTTCAAATCGTCAGTGACGGAATTGCCTCGCAAATCGTCGGATCACACCTGCTCATGGCTATCGGACGACGTCCAAACACAGATGATCTCGGATTAGACATTGCCGGCATCGCGGTGGACGATCGTGGCTTCATCAGGGTGGATGACGAGCTGCGCACAAGCGTGCCGGGGGTCTGGGCGTTGGGAGATTGCAACGGCCGGGGCACCTTCACCCATACATCCTACAATGACTTCGAAATTGTCGCCGCCAACATCCTCAATCACGAGCGTCGGCGGGTGTCGGATCGCATTCCCGCTTACGCACTCTATACCGATCCGCCGCTCGGCCGCGTCGGTATGACCGAGGCGGAGGTTCGTCGGACGGGCCGCCCTGCCATGATCGGGACCGTAGAGATGAAGAGAGTGGGTCGCGCTTTCGAAAAGGGTGAAACGCTCGGGTTCATGAAGATGCTGGTCGACAAGGCGAGCAAGCAGATCTTGGGCGCATCGTTCCTCGGCCTTTCCGGTGACGAGATCGTCCATTCGATTCTCGGTCTTATGTACGTAAACGCGCCTTACACCGTCTTGCAAAAGGCGGTTCATATCCATCCAACCGTGTCCGAATACATCCCGGTGATGGTTAGCAATCTCAAAGACCTGCAATAACGCGGAAACGATTAGGAAAACGATCATGTCCCAGATGTCACCCGCGATGGATACGCTGCAAATGGCCTCCCATGGCGATGCCGCGCGTGTGCTCCGCCGAACGATCATCATTGGGCTAACCGCATTCCTTACAGTGGTCGATCTCTTTGCGACTCAGGCGATTCTGCCGTCTTTGGCACAGGCCTATCGGGTAAGCCCCGCGGCCATGAGCTTTGCGGTCAACGCGAGCACGATGGGGATGGCAGCCGCGGGCCTTTTCGTCGCGTTCTTCAGCCGGCAAATCAATCGGCGGTTCGGAATTCTGATTAGCCTTTGCGTGCTCGCAATTCCGACCGCGCTGCTCGCCAGCGCGCCGGATCTCACGACTTTCACGATTCTTCGGGTCACGCAGGGTCTCTGCATGGCGTCGGCCTTTACTCTAACGCTTGCCTATCTGGGTGAAGAATGTAGCGCCACGGACGCCGGCGGTGCATTTGCCGCGTACATCACTGGCAATGTCGCAAGCAATCTGATTGGTCGACTTATCTCCGCTGGAGTCGTCGATCACTTCGGGCTGGCAGCCAACTTCTATTTCTTCTCGGCGCTCAATCTTGCTGGCGCTGTGCTGGTCTATTTTACAATTCGCACCACCATGCCGATCCTTCCGGCAGGAGAGGTTTCGTCCACGCCGCTCGCAATTTTGTCGAAGCACCTACGCAACCCGCCATTGCTGGCGAGCTTTGGCATCGGATTTTGCATCCTGTTCGCCTTTATAGGCACCTTTACCTACGTAAACTTCGTGCTTGTACGGGAACCACTTTTGCTCGGCCGTATGGCACTTGGCTTTGTCTATTTCGTATTTCTGCCTTCGATCGTCACCACCCCGTTCGCTGGCGCAGCCGTGCAGCGATTCGGCACGCGACCTACCTTTTGGAGTGCTTTGGCGTTGGCCGGCCTTGGGCTGCCCCTCTTAATGCTGCCAAACCTTTCGGCAGTGATTGCCGGTTTAATGCTCGTGGGCGTCGGCACATTCTTCGCGCAGGCGGCGGCCACGGGTTTTGTCGG
>DASSLE010000292.1:0-2954 GCA_035689725.1 Pseudolabrys sp. | reverse complement strand
GGCACCGATGCCTTCCGCGGCCGTCCGGTCGGCGATCTGATGCTGCGGGGCCGCAGCGAGCCGTTGCGCGCCTTTGAACCGCTGTCGGCAGCGGCACTTGCAGCGGCCGCAACCGCGCAATATGGTGAGGCATTCGCAAAGTTGGAAGCCGGTGACGCGGCCGCCATGCCCGCTTTCGCGGCGATCGTCGGGCTGCATGCCGACGACGCTCTCGCCGGATATCATCTCAAGCGGCTTTTGAACGGCGCAAAAGGCGTCCGCATTCAGGTCGAGTAGGCCAATTGGAACGGCGCCACGGACCCGGCAAAGCCAAACCGCTGGTGGTTCGCCAAGATTATTCAAGATCCGGACTCATTAGCGTGTAGCCAATTCGGATTTTCGCTGAGTTCATACCGCATGGTTCGCCGCCCAGTTTGGGAACTTGAATCACGCCTCAGTTGGCATCATCAACAGCAAACTGGCATTTCCGGAATCACCCCTCAAACCGGACATGCGGCGGACGTGTGCCGGAAAACTCCCGGCCGAAGACTTCGATGATCAATCACTGGTTTATTCGACAGGGATGAAGCGTGAAATGGATCGACTGTCCGCACTCGCGGCGGAGCTCGTCCGGCTCAAAGTGGATGTCATCGTCACCGGAGCAAATGCAAATACAGTCGCGATCATGAAGGCGACAAGTACGATACCCATCGTCATGGCAATCAGTACCGAGCCCTCAGATGCTGTCCTCATCACCAATTCGGCGCGGCCGGGCGGTAACGTCACCGGACTGACGGGTGACGCAGGCGACGAGATTTACGGAAAGCGCGTCGAGTTGCTGTCCGACATATTACTGGCGCTGTCCCGGCTCGGCGTTCTTTGGAATCCAGAGTCGGCGCCGAATTTTGGTCCACCGACGACGATCTATAACCGCTTCGTACGCTGGGCGCGGCGTGGTATCTGGGAAGACCTGTTCCGGGAGCTTGCCGGGAACGGACGATCCACAGACACGCAGATGATCGACTCCACACACGTCAAAGCGCACCGCTCGGCATCGGGCGGAAAAGGGGGGAGCAGAAACAGGCTGTTGGCCGCTCGCGCGGAGGGCGCAACACGAAGATCCACGCACTCGCAGATGCTAAAGGACGCCTCATCGCCATTCTGTTGACCGGAGGTGAAGCGCACGACTGCCCGGTCGCAGAACGCCTGATCCGCAGGGTAAAGCCGCCGAAGCGTATGCTTGGCGACAAGGCTTACGACAGCGCCGAATTGCGCGAGGAACTGGATGAACGCGGAACCAGGCCGGTCATTCCAAACCGCAGCAACAGGAAGCAACCGTTCCGCTTCAGCAAGCGCCTCTACAAGCTTCGCTGGCGCATCGAAGCTGCATTCAACAGGCTGAAGGACTTCCGCCGTATCGCAACGCGTTATGACAGACTGGCTCGAAACTACTTGGCCTCTGTCTGTCTGATCGCCGCTCTTGTATGGTGGATTTAATGAGTCCCGACCCTAGCACTACTTTGGCAGATTATTTGGATTGATCGGCGCAACTGGATTCCCGAATCAGGTTTTCAATGATTCATGGGTGGTCGGCTTTTGGAGGGCCGGCCATGGTGGACACAACGTCGAAGTGGGAAGATGAGCTTGTACGTTGGCTTGAGCCGTTCCTGGACTGTCTGGGTCACAAGGCGCGGCGGCGGATGTGTCCGCTTTATGTCTCGGGGCTGATTGGACCGGGCGATCGCAAGAGCGTCCAACCGATGGCGGCGCGGCTGGCGCCGGGCGATTATGACCAGTTGCACCATTTCATCGCTGATGGCGTCTGGGATGCGGCGCCGTTGGAGTCGGAACTGCTCGTTCAGGCCGATCGCCTCGTCGGCGGCAAAGATGCGGTGCTGGTCATCGACGACACGGCGATGCCGAAGAAGGGCGATCGTTCGGTTGGTGTCGCTCCGCAATATGCCTCGTCTCTCGGCAAGACGGCCAATTGCCAAACATTGGTGTCGCTAACGCTTGCGCGGGGTGAAGTGCCGGTCATGGTGGCATTACGTCTCTTCGTTCCCGAGAGTTGGACGAGCAATCCGGTGCGTTTGAAGCGTGCGGGCGTTCCGGTCGAGCACCGCGCGGCGCGGACCAAGCCAGAGATCGCCTTGGCGGAGATCGATCGGGTGATGGCAGCCGGTATGCGCTTTGGCTGTGTGCTGGCGGATGCCGGTTACGGCCTCAGCGCGCCGTTCCGTCAGGGGCTCACGACACGCGGCCTGGCCTGGGCCGTTGGTATCCCTCGTCACCTTAAGGTGTATCCGGTCGGGGTAAAACTGATCTGGCCGGTTGCCGGTCGGGGCCGTCCCCGCAAGCGGCACATTCCGGATATCCTGTCGAGGGCGGCCGAAGACATGCTGGCCAATGCCAAGTGGCAAAATGTGAGTTGGCGAAGCGGCACCAAGGGTCGGCTGGAAGCTCGCTTCGCCGCGGTTCGCGTGCGGACCGCCGATGGACCTCCGCAGCGGATCAAGGACAAGGGCCAGCAGCACCTTCCAGGAGACGAAGCGTGGCTCATCGGTGAACACAGGATGTCGGGAGAGAAGAAATATTATCTCGCCAATCTGCCGGCCAAGACGGATCTGCGCTCGTTAGCTGCCACGATCAAAGCGCGATGGATTTGCGAACAGGCCCATCAGCAGTTGAAAGAGGAACTTGGGCTTGATCACTTCGAGGGACGATCCTGGCAAGGCCTCCATCGCCATGCCCTCATGACCATGATCGCTTACGCATTCCTCCAGCATCGCCGTCTCGCACAAGCGGGGCGGAAAAAAAAGAATCAACGGTCCACCGCCTCAGCCGAGCCTGCCGGCCATACGCCAAGCCATCGTCGAACTCATCGTTCGACCACAACCGCAGCGATGCCCGTACTGCAGAAGACAAATCAGCGAAAAGCAACAGCGTGAATAAATCTGCCAAAGTAGTGCTAGGCT
>DASSLE010000291.1:0-2151 GCA_035689725.1 Pseudolabrys sp. | reverse complement strand
TCCTCGGCCGCATTCGAAGGAAAACAAGATGATCCCGGCGCACTAGGTGCGCCGGGATTTCAATCGCAACCTGCAGGCTTAGGGCCCATCCATAAATAAGTGAGTCATTATTATCACGGGCCGGAAGATTTTGGTGAACGGGATTCACAAGACGGAATCGCCCGACGTAGCGTCGAAGGATGATTCGAGCTGGGCAGTTGCGCGCCGCACGGAAGCGCTATCGCGAGATGGCACCTGTTCTGAATGAACAGAGCCTTCGGCGCTTTGTCGCCTTGGAGGCGCAGGCGCTCGGCCGCGGCGGCGTCAGCTTGATGGCCAGGATCAGTGGACTGGCACGATCGACGATTTACCACGGACTTTCTGACATTCGCGATAATGTTTCCGCTCCGGCTGGGCGCGTCCGCAAGCAGGGCGGGGGGCGCAAGAAGAAGTCATCACAGGATCCAACTCTTGTTGCTGACCTGCGGAGGCTGGTCGAACCCGCGACGCGGGGCGACCCGATGCAGGCGCTGTTGTGGACGACCCGCAGTCTGCGTAACTTGGTGAACGGTCTGGCAGAGAAGGGTCATAAGGTCTGTCCGACGGTTGTCGGCGATCTTCTGCGCGACATTGGCTATAGCCTACAGGCCAATAGCAAGACACGGGAAGGCGACCAGCACATCGATCGCGATGCTCAATTTGAGTACATCAATAGGCAGGCCAAGGTTTTTCTGGCAGCGAACGAACCGGTCATTTCGGTAGACACGAAAAAGAAGGAATTGGTGGGCAATTTCAAGAACAACGGCCGGGAATGGCGCCGCCAGGGATCGCCCGAACTCGTCAACATTCACGACTTTATCGATCCCAAGCTGAAGCGGGCCGTGCCTTACGGCGTCTACGACATCACCAACAATATCGGATGGGTCAGTGTCGGCACTGATCACGACACGGCCACTTTTGCCGTCAACGCAATCCGCCGATGGTGGCGGACGATGGGAAAGAAGCGGCACTCCAAGGCCGAGCGTCTGATGATCACGGCTGACGGGGGCGGCAGCAATGGCTATCGTGTGCGTCTATGGAAAGTCGAGCTTCAAAAGCTGGCTAACGAGCTCAAGCTGCCCATTACGGTCTGCCACCTGCCTCCCGGCACCAGCAAATGGAATAAGATCGAGCATCGGCTGTTCTCGTTCATCACCATCAACTGGCGCGGCAAGCCGCTGCGCAGCTACCGCACGATCGTCCAGTTGATAGCCGCGACAACAACGGATGCTGGCCTCAAAGTGCGCGCTGAGCTTGATGAAAACAAATATCCAAAAGCCGTCAAGGTTTCCGACGCGCAGCTCGCCGTCGTGAACCTCTCCCGCCATGCGTTCCACGGCGACTGGAACTACACGATCTCGCCAAGCCGCAAAAATCTACGGCCAAAGCCCAATTGACTGACTTATTTATGGACAAGCTCTAATGGGATATGGCCGGTTCGACGGTGCCGAGACGGCGCGCGTGATGGCCCGGCTCTACGCGGCGGCACGGCTGTACGTGAACTTCTTCCAGCCATCGTTCAAGCTGAAGGAGAAGCGGCGCGAAGGCGCCAGGGTGATCAAGCGCTATCATGCTCCGTCGACACCCTATGAGCGAGCTCTGGCGCATCCGATGGTCACCGAGGCCGTGAAGCACCGGTTACGCGCGCAGTACCGAACGCTCGATCCCGTGGCGCTACTGGCCGAGATCCGGGCAGCGCAGGAGGAACTCGGCAATCGCATCGACCGTCGTGCCGGAGGCGCGCTCCGAGAGATTGCCGCTAGAAACACCGATGTGGTTGTGCGCCCCTCGACCGCGGAGCCTGCTGCATTCGCCCGAAGGCTCGGCAATGATCTCGTGCGTGGCGAACCGCGTGCGACGCATCGGCGGCCCAAGAGACGTTACAAAAAACGGATGCGGATGCCGTCAAAGCTCGATCCGCACGTGGCGCTCATCGCGGGGTGGCTCGCGATCGAGCCACAGCTGACCGCCATCGCCATCGTTGGTCGCCTTGCCGAACTCCACCCCGACCAGTTTGGCAACAAGCAGCATTCGACCGTGCAGCGTCTGCTGCGAGCCATGCGCAAGGGCGCCGCGCAGAGATTGCTCGCTGAGACCGCAGCCGACAGATACGAGAGCACCGCGCAGCCGCCC
>DASSLE010000290.1:0-2290 GCA_035689725.1 Pseudolabrys sp. | reverse complement strand
CACCTGTCCCACATGCGCCCGGCGCGCAAACTCCGCCGCGCCGAGGGCGCCGGTATAGATCGAGTCCGGGTTGATATTGATGACGACTTCCCCGTAATTTTCCTTGATGACTTTCCTCAGCTCGCGCACCGCAGCCTCGTTCTTGGCAACGCCGCCGGTGAAGGTGAATTCATTGGTGACCCCGCCCGAGCGCGAGATGATGGAGATCGCGCGCAAGATGATCGCGCGGTGCAGCCCGGCCAGGATGTCTTCGCGCTTTTCCCCAAGCGAAAGCCGGTCACGTAACTCGGCGCCGGCGAACACGGTGCAGGTTGAGTTGATCCTTGCCGGCTTATCCGACTTCATCGCCATGGGACCCAATTCGTGCAGGCCCATATTCATCTCGTCGGCGATGTAGCCAAGATATCGCCCGCAGCCTGCCGCGCAACGGTCGTTCATCTGGAAGTTTGCAACGATCCCGTTCTCGTCGATCTGAATGCCCTTGGTGTCCTGACCGCCGATGTCGAGCACGGTGCGTGTTTGCGGATACATCAGGTGCGCACCGAGTCCGTGGCATAGAATCTCCGAGCGGATATGCTCCTTGGAGAACGGCAGCGTCACCCGGCCATAGCCGGTGCCGACGAGATAAGTTTCCTCCAAATCGACCGCGAGCGCATCCTCGATCATCTTCTGGATGTCGGCCGCCGCCGATTTAACCGAATCGTCGGTTTTCAGCACGCGGACGAGCGCCCGCCGGAATTTATCGCTCAACTCGCCCGCCGGCGGCCGGTTCTCCACCTCGATAATCGATTTGTCGTAGACATTGAGAAGCAGATCGTAGGGAAGGTTCGCATCGCGCGCGACCTCTTCGGCATGGCTGTGGTAGCGCGATCCCGCAATGTCCCGGAAGAAGTCGGATTTGCGTTTGGCGCCAGGCGCATAAAGCTCGGGCGCCTCCGTGCGCAACCGCCGGAACACCTCACCGAGCGATTCCTTCACACCGGACGCGACCTTGGCGAAGCGCTCACCTTGAATTTGGCCGATGCAGGTCTGCTCGAGATCGTCGAGCTGTTCGAGAAACTGCTCGAGACGAAAGGCTCGCTCGAGCGCGCCGAGGAACGTGTCGAGATCGATCAGCGCATGGGCGTCGGTCAGCGCCCGGCGGAACAGCGTGAACTGCCCGTCGACCCGCGCCTCCTGACTCGCCACGCGCGCTGCAGTCGCGTAATTCGAGCGCGAATTGGTGATGCCGTGACCGATCACTTTGCGATCTTCGTCGAGGAGGACAGCCTTGGTTGTCGTCGAACCAAGATCAATGCCGACGAAAGTCTTCATGCATTCCTCCTCACGCCGCCGCGTCCACGCCGGCACGCTTCTGATCGATCATCTGGAAATAGCTTTCGAGGCGGTTTTTGATGTTAGCCGCCGAGAAGTAGCGCGGATCGACCAGGTCGGATTCTACGAATGCCGCCGGCTTGCCGGTGCGCTTCTCGACCTCGCGCATCATCAGCAGCTGTCCAGCCGAGAAGCTGTTACAGCTCTTGATCGAGTTGATCAGCAGACCGTCCGCCTCGTATTCATTGATGTAGTTGACCAGCATGTCGATACGCATCGGCAGGCTGCGGTTGGTGTAGACGCCGAGGCAATATTCGGCCAGCGTCTCCAATGGATTTTTTGGATCGTGGCGGAAACCGAAATCGTAGACGCCGCCGACCTTAGTGTAGCTCGACGCGACGACGACCGCGCCTTCGTCGTAGAACATTTTCCAAAACTGGCGGAAGCTCGTGTAGTTGGGTGGTCCCTCGACGACCAGCCGGTATTTCTCTTTGCCCATGTCACCATCGGGCGTAACCGGCCCCAAGCCTTTGGCCAGCCGGCCCTCGACCTCTTCGCGCAGGAACTTGTAATAATCGACCGCGTCCTGGGTGCCGCGGAAGGCACCGAAGATTGGCCCGATGTAATAGATGCCGCCGAAATAGGCGTCGATCGGCGACGGTTTTGATTTGGCGCTTTGCAGCACGCGGACCAGATCGTCTTCGGCCTTGGTCGACTTCTTCAAGTACTCGCGCAGCCGGTCGATATCGAACTTAACTCCGGATACGCGCTCGAGCTTGGGGATAACCTCGTCCTTTAGCTGCTTCACCATGTAGTCGATCATGTTTTTGGTAATCTTGCCGTCGCCCATATAGGGCGTGTGCAACATGATCGTCTCGCACTTGTACTGCTCGCGCAGGAGCTCGAACCACTTCATGAAGGTGAAGCAGCCGGTATAGGAGAGCAGCAGCACATTGGGATCAGGAAATTTCTTGCC
>DASSLE010000289.1:0-3296 GCA_035689725.1 Pseudolabrys sp. | reverse complement strand
TTAACGGCTTGTTTACCGCGACAAGCAAAAAGTTAGTGCATGGACGAAGGACCGAGCCCCGTATCCACCCGCCGTTAACGCGTGCCGGTTCCACGAGAGTCGATCCGACTCTTAACGTCTCCACCTCGGACGTGGTGTGGGCATGAAATTTGACTTTCCGTGGAGCGTCAAAGGCATTCGACCGGAAGCGCGAGAGACCGCGCAGGAAGCAGCGCGCCGTGCAGGCTTGCCGCTCGGTGATTGGCTCAATGCAATCATCCTGCAACAGGCCGCGACACAAGGCGTCAGGGCGCCCTCGCTTAATCGCCGTGGCGATGAAGAGATTTCCGGTGATCTTTCTAATGTGCACCGGCGAGTGGACGATCTTACACGCCGTATCGATCAGGTGACGCATAGCGGGCCCGTGGCGTACGCCCCCAGGCGGAGCCCCGAAGAATCCGACCAGTTCGGTGAACTGCCCGGGCGTGCGATGGCAACGGCTGCACCCGTGCCAGGGCCGGTGCCCGCGCAGGATCTAGCGGGCTTCGAAGGCCAGTTGCGCCGGATCACCAATCAAATCGAAATGCTGCGGCGTCCGGGTGTAGAGGAGGCAGTCACCTCCTTGCGAGCTGAGCTTGGTGAGATCGGCCGCACGCTCAATGAGGCGGTGCCGCGCCGTGCCATCGAAACTATTGAAAATCAGGTTCAGGGTCTGAGCCAGCGCGTCGTGGAAGGGCGACAAGCCGGCGTCGATAACAGCGCCTTGGCTGGCATCGAGCACGGGCTTGCCGAAGTGCGCGACGCGCTGCGCGGATTGATGCCAGCGGAAAACCTGGTCGGCTATACCGAGGCAATCGACGCTCTCGCCCACAAGATCGACCTCATCGTGGTCCAGAAAGATCCGGCGACGATGCAGCAGCTTGAGAGTTCCATTCGGACGTTGCGCGAGATGGTGACGCATGTCGCTTCCGATGAGGCAGTGACCGGCCTCTCTACCCAGGTGCAGGCGCTGGCAGACAAGATCGACCATCTTGCGATAGGTGCAGGCGTCGGCGAGGCGCTCAATAAGCTCGAGCTTCGTATCGATGCACTCAGCCGTGCCATGGCAGAACGCGCACAAAACGGCGACGCCGTGCCGCCCCGGCTGGGAGCTCTGATACAGTCCCTATGCGACAAGATCGAGCAAATTCAACAATCACGCGGCGATCAGATCGCGCTTGGCCATTTCGAGGATTGTATCGTCAAATTAGCCGAACGGTTGAACGCTACGGACTCCCGCCTTAGCCACCTGGCCGCGATCGAACGAGGGCTGGCTGATCTGCTGGTCCATATCGAAGACATACGTGCGAATAAAGGGACAGCGGGCTTTCGGGCAGAAAGCGCGCCGGGCATCGACCTACTGAAGCAGGATATGGCGCGCACCCAGGATACGCTTGAAGCAGTGCATGGCACGCTCGATCGCGTCACCGACCGCCTCGCCATGATTGAAAAAGACATTCGCGGCGATCGGCCAGGACCCGCGGCGCGCGAAACCGAGATCCTCGAGCTTACGCAGCCCGTCACAAACGCTCCGAACGACGCTGCCGCCCACGCTCCCGATACAGCCCCTCGCCTGCTGCCCGATACAGCATTGCAAGCGCCAGTTCCGGCGGCAGCGCCCGGGCCTTCTGTGCCTGTGCCCGAGCCTGTACGACCATCGTACGCGGAATTCTCCAATTTTGGCCTGCTAGCGAGTGCGATCGATTCTACGCCGCTTGCCGATCAACCGCTTGAGCCCGGCTCCGGTCGCCCGGACTTTGGTGCATCTCCGGACGTGCGCATCGCGGCTTCTGAAGCGGCCCTTGGCGAAGCCGCCCTTGGCGCTGCGCGGCCCGCTACACCCAGCAACAAGTCGAGTTTCATCGCCGCAGCCCGGAGGGCTGCTCAGGCCGCGGGCCAGGACCCGAAGAGCCGTCAGGCGCGCCCTGAATCATTCAGAAAAAATGGCAGTGAAAGAACGTCGCCGAAAGCCAAAATAGTGACGCGCGTCAAGTCGATGTTCCTGGCGGCGAGCATCGTCGCCATCATCGTCGGATCGATCCAATTCGCGAGCAACATTTTCGATTTTGGAATTTTCGACACGAACGAGATTAAAGTCGCAGCGCCCAGTCCCGAAACGGATACGGCGAACGGCGGCATCGCTGCAGAAGCTCCTGAGTCCGAGGCATCCACCGCTCTCGCCGACGGCCAGCCGGCGTCACCGAGTGCGCCAGCAACAGGGGCGGCTGATGCCGATACCACCGTATCTCTGCTGGCGCCCCCGACCCTGCCCAGTTTGACACCGGCGTTACCGCCCCCGCCTGCCCAGCCATTAAACCTGAATGAGATCGGTCAAGGTTCGCTCCCAATATTAAATCCACCGACATTGAATGCGCCGTTCCTGGGGACTGCGCCCGGACTAAAAGCAGATATCACCGGCTCGATCGCCCGCGCGCCCGCCGCACCCCCTGCAACCCGACAACCGGCACCGACAGCGCAGCCACCAGCCGATGGATTGCCGGCCGCCATCGGAGGGCCGCGACTGCGTAACGCGGCATTGGCGGGTGATCCCGCCGCCGCCTACGAAGTCGCCATGCGTTTCGTGGAAGGCCGCGGCGTGCCTGCAAATCTGGAAGAAGCTGCGCGCTGGTACGAACGCGCGGCACGCAAAGGCTTGGCGCCAGCTCAATTCCGCTATGCCAGCATGCTCGAAAAGGGCCAGGGTGTGAAAAAGGACCTAAGCGCCGCCCACAAACTTTATGTGGCCGCCGCCGCCAAAGGCCATGCCAAGGCGATGCATAATCTTGCCGTCCTCTATGCGGAGGGTGCCGAGGGCGCGCCGGACTATGCCAGCGCGGCACAGTGGTTCCGCAAAGCCGCGGAACATGGCATTGCCGACAGCCAGTATAACCTCGGAGTATTGACTACACGCGGCCTCGGCACTGAGAAAAATATTGCCGAATCCTACAAATGGTTCGCACTAGCGGCTGCCCAGGGTGACCGGGAAGCGGAGCGCAAACGCGATGAGGTCGCAGCTCTCCTGAATGCCCAAACGCTGGGGGCTGCCCAGCAAGCCGTCAACAGCTTTGCGCTTCAGGCCCAGCCGGCAGAAGCCACATTGGTCCCGGAGCCGCCCGGCGGCTGGGATCGCACAACGCCCCCACCGCACGAAAAGCCGCGAGCAGCTGGCCCGCTTTTAATCAATCCTATTAGTTCAGGAAAGCTGTGAACGGGCGCGACCCTATTGCCTGAAGACGTGATTACCGGCGCACGCTTCAGCTAAAATCAAACCAAGGCTC
>DASSLE010000288.1:0-3618 GCA_035689725.1 Pseudolabrys sp. | reverse complement strand
TTGGCGTTGAAGGCGGTCGCGTCGTCCTTGAAATGCTGAATCAGGGTTCCCGGCTCCGGGCCTTCATAAAGGACCTTCGCCTTGCCCTCGTAAATACGGCGACGGCGGCTCATGGGCGTGTACCGTGGTTTGTGAAAGTCCATCGGATGCCGTGGCTCCTTATTTTGCGACTTTGCAAGATCCGCGGCTGCGGGACCGGACTGGGAGCGCTGGCCGCGCCAGCGGTCCGGACACTGATTCAACCTAGCCGATCGGTAGAGGCAGCACAATCGCGTCAGCCTCACGTTTTCCACTCCGTAATTTCGCCGTAAAAGAGCCGCCCGATGTTGCCTTGACGGTTGCCGGGCGATATGCAAGGCGGCAATGAAAGTATGCAAACGATTTTAAGGATTGTGAATTTGCGAGGGGCGGCATGACGACATTCGACAAGCGCGAAGAAGGCTTCGAGAACCTATTCGTGCATGACGAGGAGCTCCGCTTCAAGGCGATGGCTCGCCGCAACAAGATGCTCGGGCTGTGGGCGGCCGGAATTCTCGGCAAAAGCGGCGCCGACGCGGAAGCATATGCCAAGGAAGTCGTGCTCGCCGAATTCGAGGAAGGCGGCGACGACGCCGTCGTACGAAAGTTGCTCAAAGATTTGCAGCCGAAGGGCATTACCGAGCAGCAGGTTCGCACACGTATGACTGAACTGCTGGCGGAAGCCGTCGCGCAGATCAAGAAGAGTGGTTAAAGGCTGCCGCCCCCGCGAACGCGGGGCCCATTAAACGCAAGCTGTGCGATTGAGTCGAAACGTCAGTGATTACTGGATCGTCCGCTTTCGCGGACGATGACATCCGATGGTCTTTCCATGAGCCAATCTGCCTTCGCTCTCGCCCGGCGCCTGCGCGCGGGCGAAACGGTCTACGCCGCCTGGTGCATGATGGGCTCCCCCGTCGTCGCGGAGACGATCGCGCGCGAGGGCTTTGCTGCGGTGGTGCTTGATGCCCAGCACGGGCTGTGGGACACCGCTTCGCTTGCCACCGGCGTTGGCGCGGTCAACCATGCCGAATCCACGCCGGTGGTGCGCGTTCCGCTCAACGACTTCGCGCTCGTTTCCCGTGCGCTCGACTTCGGCGCCGAAGCGATCATCGCGCCGATGATCAACAGCGCCGCAGACGCTCGCCAGTTCGCGGCGGCCGCGAAATATCCGCCGCTCGGCGAGCGCAGCTGGGGCCCGTTGCGCGCCATGGCGCTGCAAAGCCCGCGCACCGAGCCGGTTGATTACATACGCGAGGCAAACGACGGCACGCTCACGCTCGCGATGATTGAAACCGCAACCGCACTCGGCAATGTCGATGCGATTGCTGCAACGCCCGGCATCGATGCGCTGTTCGTGGGCCCGTTCGATCTCGCCACGGCACTCAGTGGCGGCGCAGCGCAGGACGTGCAGGCGCCGCAGGTCGAGCAGGCGATCGACACGATCTGCGCCGCGGCGAAGAAAGCCGGCAAGATTCCCGGTATTTACTGCCGCGATGCCAAGAGCGCGCTGGCCATGGCCAAGCGCGGCTTCCGCTTCATAGCCGTCGGCAATGACCACACCACCCTGCGCGAGGTCACCGTGGCGCAGCTGAAGGCGTTGAAGGGGTAGCCGCATTCCCCAAGCACCGCTCATTCCCGCGCAAGCGGGGGATCCAGGGACCAAATTGAACCACACAAGGGTTGGATCCCCGCTTGGGCGGGGATGAGCATTTGAGGCTATTGCCCTGCCTAGAGCGTGATTGGGTCGGGTTGAATCAATTTTGGATTCCCAAATCAGCTGGGTTCTGATTCAAGATGCTGGCTGGAGTTGGAGGCCAGCCTCTATGGCCCGAGCTTACTCACTCGATCTTCGAGAGCGCGTGATTGCTGCCGTTGCGGCTGGCGAGAGCTGCCGGAAGGTTGCCGCGACGTTCAAGGTCAGTGTAGCGAGCGTGGTGAAATGGTCGCAGCGGTTTCGTGCCATCGGCAGCGCGGCCGCTCGCCCGATGGGCGGCAACCGACCGTATGTGCTGGCTGGCGAGCGCGATTGGCTTCTGCGCCGGTTGGCAGAGAAGCCGGACATCACATTGCGGGCGTTACTGGCCGACTTGGCGGATCGCGGTATTAAAGTCAGCTACTACGCGGTCTGGCACTTCTTCGAGCACGAAGGAATCAGCTTCAAAAAAAAGCCTGCGCGCCAGCGAGCAGGATCGTCCCGACGCGGCACGACGACGGACCCAATGGAAGCGCTATCAAGGCAAGCTTGACCCAGCCCGCTTGGTCTTCATCGATGAGACCTGGGCCAAGACCAACATGACGCGCACGCACGGGCGTGCGCCACGCGGTGAGCGACTGATCGCGAAAGTCCCCCAGGGTCGCTGGCGAACATTGACCTTCCTTGCCGCGCTGCGTTGCAACCGGATCGATGCTCCCTGCGTCATCGATGGTCCGATCAACGGCAAGATCTTCCTCGCTTATGTCGAGCAAGTATTGGTGCCCACGCTCAAGCCCGGCGACATCGTGATCATCGACAATCTCGGAAGCCACAAGGGCAAAGCCGTACGGCGCGCCATCCGCGCCGCCGGCGCCAAGCTCTTCTTCCTGCCGCCCTACAGTCCCGACCTCAATCCGATCGAGCAGGTCTTCGCCAAGCTCAAAACGCTGCTGCGAAAGGCCGCCGAGAGAACCGTCGACGCCACTTGGCAGCGGATCGGCGGCCTGCTTGCCTGCTTCAGTCCGCAAGAATGCGCCCACTACTTCGCCAACGCCGGGTACGCTTCAGCGTAAGACAATCATGCTCTAACGCTCGCCCGTGACGACAGCGGAAAGGCGATCCAACACCTTCCCCACATCCCTCTCCACGTCCTCCGCCCTCACCTCGCACGCACGATAGCCGCGCGCGCTAAGATACGTGCGCCGTTCCTCGCGTGTGCGTGTCGCCTCCTCGCTCTCCTGCGGAGGCACGAGATCGATGACGCACTTCAACGGAAACGAAACGAAATCGGTGATGTGCGGGCCGATCGGCACCTGCCGCTTGAAGCCGCGGCCGGCAAAGCGGCGGTCGTTCACCAGCGCTTGCCACAACACGCGTTCGGCCTCCGTCGGATTGCGGCGCAGAAGCCGCGCCAGTCCGCGCACAGGGCCGCGCTCGCCCGGCACGCTGCCACCGCCGTGCTCCGCCAGCAGATCGCGCAGCTTCTGCGCCTCGGCCGCATCGAGCACGCCGCCGCGCGCCGGTCCCTTGCGCCCCTGCGCGATCGCGTTGAGCACACCATGCAGCGTGCGGATGTCCTGCTGCGTCGGCGCCATGCGCTGGAAAATATTGTGCAGGTTCACGCTCATGGTGCCGCGCTTCTCCTCGGGACGGAAAAACTCCACCCGCTCTAGCTCCCGCTCCAGATCAGAGAAGAAAGCATCGAGCTGCTGCTTGGGCGCTGGCGGTGATTTTTCCGGCATGGCGAACGGCAGTTCACCGCCGGTGGCGCGCTTGAACCACTCATAGGCGACGACCACCACCGCCTGCGCCAGATTGAGCGATGCAAAAGCCGGATTGACGGGCAAGGTCACGATGCGGTCGGCCAGCGCGACCTCATGATTTTCGAGCCCGATGCGCTCGCGGCC
>DASSLE010000287.1:0-22567 GCA_035689725.1 Pseudolabrys sp. | reverse complement strand
GCAAGCTCGCCGCGCAATTGAAAGGTATGCGGACCTGTTGTCGTCCGACGAATCCTGATGTGAAGGCTGCAGGAGAAAACCATGAACCGCTATTTGATTGAACGTGACATACCGAATGTCGGCAGCCTGACCCATGCGCAGATCAAGGATCTTGCCGCAACGTCCAACAATGCGCTCGCCAAGCTTTCCGGAAAAGTACAGTGGGTGCAATCCTTTATCGCTGCTGACAGGACGTTTTGCATCTACCTTGCCGAAAGCGAAGCCTTGGTTCGTGAGCACTCTCGGCTGGCCGGGTTCCCGATAACGAAGATCACCGAAGTGCCCACCGTCATCGGGCCGATGACCGCGTTTGACTGACTGCTACGCACGGAGGCGGCGTTGAGAAAACTTGTTTGGAACAATCCATCGTTCCTTGCTACGGCTCTGTCAGCCAACGAGCGGCCAGTCCGCTGCCCAATTACCGGGTATCCGTGTGAGGGCGACCTTTCCCATCTGTGCGAAGACTACGGCTGCGCCCGCAAAGGTGGGTTGTCACCACGTTCCGATGAAAACTTGTGAAAAAGGAGTCTTACCGCCCATTGACTGAAGGTAACGGCTGACCGCCAAATTGGACGAAGGCCGGTCACTGCCTGTAAGCACGCATCTCGAAATACTAACCCCGATGCCATAAGCTTTCTCAACTCTTTATCGCCAGATTCGGCGTGAGTCGGGGGCTTGTGACAATCGGAAAAGGGAACAGTCGATGGAGCAAGTTCGTTCTACGAAGGCGGGCTCGCACAGCCTCGCGCTGATTCTGCTCGTCCTCGTTATGCTCGCGGGGCTCCCTGTCGCCGTTTGGCTGGATCTGCGCAATCTGACTGAGACCTCGTTGCTTCGTCAGGCGAAGGACCTTAATTCGGTGGTAAGCAGCGTGCGCGGCTATTACGCCAGCAACGTGGTCGGCCGGGTGCTGGCTTCGCCTGGCTCGACCCAGGTGGTGCACAACTACGAAAGCGTCCCGGGCGCCATACCGATCCCCGCCACACTCTCACTCGAACTCGGACGGGTCATTAGCGAACAACAACAGAACATCAGCTACCGGTTCGTCTCTGATTTCCCGTTCAAGAACCGCGCGCCGCACGAGCTTGATCACTTTGAGACCAGCGCGCTCGCAGGCTTGCGCAGTCATACAAATCAGCAACTGACCGAGGTGTCAGCGTCGATCTTCAACGATCGTGTTCGTCTCGTTGCGCCGGTGATCATGGGCTCTGCCTGTGTGAACTGCCACAACGCGCATCCGGAGAGTCCGAAGCGGGACTGGAAGGTCGGCGATGTCCGCGGCATCCAGGAAATCACCATCAGCCAGGCGATTGCGACCAACATATTTTCATTCAAATACCTGCTCGCCTATTTCGTCTTCATGGCCGCATCTGGAATTACTTTCATCGGCGTACAGCGACACCAGGCGGCGACGATTCGCGGCATGAACCGGGAACTTGAGACCGCAAATGACTTCCTCGCGACGTTGTCGATGAAGATCTCGCGCTATCTTTCACCGCAAATCTACAAGAGCATATTCAGCGGCCAGAAGGACGTTACGATCCACACGGAAAGAAAGAAACTCACGATCTTCTTTTCCGACATCAAGGACTTTACGGCGACCACGGAGCGCTTGCAGCCGGAACAGGTCACCTCGCTGCTCAATGAGTATTTTACCGAGATGTCA
This sequence comes from Pseudolabrys sp., assembly GCA_035689725.1. Taxonomy (GTDB): domain Bacteria; phylum Pseudomonadota; class Alphaproteobacteria; order Rhizobiales; family Xanthobacteraceae; genus Pseudolabrys. The sequence goes on along the minus strand of DASSLE010000287.1, from coordinate 20,862 downwards.
AACATCGCGCTTGAGCATGGCGGGACGATCGACAAATTTGTCGGCGACGCTATTCTGATCTTTTTTGGCGATCCGGAATCCAAGGGGGAAGCGGAAGACGCCAAGGCTTGTTTGCACATGGCGGCTGACATGCAGCATCGACTCGCCGAACTGAACGTGAAATGGCGGAATGAGGGCGTGGAGCACCCGTTCCGCGTTCGGATGGGCATCAATACCGGTTACTGCAACGTCGGCAATTTCGGCAGCGCGGACCGGATGGACTATACGATCATCGGCGCGGAAGCGAACCTCGCGGCGCGCCTGCAATCAATCGCCGAACCGGGGCACATCGTTGTCAGCTACGAAACCTACGCTTTGGTGCGGGATATCCTGATCGCGCACGCACTACCGCCGATCACGATGAAGGGGATCAGTCGAGAGATCGTTCCTTATGCCGTGGAGGGCATGCTCGACGCGATGGGCCAAAAGGTCGAAATCTTCAGCGAGCATATGACGGGCCTTGATTTCTACCTGGACCCCAGCATGGTCAACGTCGGCTCCGCGGACAAAATTCGTGCGCTATTGCAGAATGCGATCGCAGCTCTGGAGAAATACGGCCCACGTCCGGTATGAAAATCGCAGGGTCTTTGCCTGGTTTTCAACCGAGCCGTGGCGCAACGCCAGCACCGGCGTGCCGCAAGTGTGACGTGCATCTAACGCCTAAAGCGAATGATCCCAAAGTTGGAACCCAGGTTGGATTTTCCAGGTCTGGGCGCCCTGATATCTCCTGGGATAAGACAAGCCAATTATAAGTTTCGACTAGATCACGCTTTGCGCTGGAGCCAATCATTCCACCGAGGTGAGACGCTCGCGCGCCGACAGCGGACTGCCGCGATCAGGGCGATTGCAAAGCGTCGTGTTGCACGGCTCGCGCAGAGCCCGCCGCAGGATCTTGCCGATAGCCGTCTTGGGCAGGTTTTCGCGAAACTCGATGTATCGGGGCACCTTATAACCGGTCAGGTTCTTGCGGCAGAACACCAGCAAATCGTCGCTGGTGAGAGCGGGATCCTTTCTCACCACCACGAGCTTTACGGCCTCCCCCGACCGCGCGTCGGGCACGCCGACTGCGCCGGCCTCGAGCACGCCCGGATGCAGGCCCGCCACCTCTTCCAGCTCGTTGGGAGACACCTTGAAACCCGAAACTGAGATCAGGTCCTTTTTGCGATCGATGATGCGCACGTAGCCGGCCTCGTCTACCACCGCGATGTCGCCGGTGCGCAGGAATCCGTCTGCCATCATCACCTCGGCGGTCTCGTCGGGACGCTGCCAATAGCCCTTCATCACCTGGGGACCGCGCACGCAGAGCTCGCCGGCCTCGCCGACCGCGAGGTCGTGCCCTTGGTCGTCGCGGATCGCGATCTCGGTCGACGGTAGAGGAAGCCCGATTGATCCATTGTACTCGGGCAGATTCAGTGGATTGACCGTAACGGCCGGCGAGGTTTCCGTCAGGCCGTAAGCTTCGACCAGGGGCCTCCCGGTGACCTGCTTCCACCGTTCCGCCACCGACTCGCGGATGGCCGTGCCGCCGCCGAGACATAGCTTCAGCCGCGAGAAATCCAGCTTGGCGAAGTCTGGGTCGTTAAGCAGGGCGTTATACAGCGTGTTGACGCCTGTAATGACGGTGAAGGGATGGCGCGCCAGCTCCTTCACAAACCGGGGAATGTCGCGCGGATTGGTGATGAGGACGTTGGTAGCGCCGATCTTAAGGAACACCAGGCAATTCGCGGTCAGCGCAAAAATATGATACAGCGGCAGCGGCGTGATGATAGTCTCGCGGCCTTCCTCCAGGAACGATTTGAGCCACGCGTGCGCCTGCTGCAGGTTGGCGACCATGTTGGCGTGGCTGAGCATGGCGCCCTTGGGAACGCCGGTGGTGCCGCCGGTATATTGCAGGAAGGCGATGTCGTCCGGCCGCACATCGGCCGGCTTCCATTCGCCACCGGCAGCCTGTCGCAGCGCCGATCGGAACGACAGGGCGCCCGGAATATGCCACGTCGGCACCATTCGCTTGATGAACCGGACTACGAAGTTGACCGCCGTCCGCTTAGGGAAACCAAGCATGTCGCCGAGTTGCGTGACGATGACGTGCTTGACAGCGGTCCTGGCGACGACCTGAGCGAGAGTCGAGGCGAAGTTCGCCAGGATGACAATTGCCTCGGCGCCGGAATCCTTCAACTGATGTTCCAGCTCGCGGGGGGTATAGAGCGGATTGCAGTTCACCACCGTGTAGCCGGCGCGCAGCGCGCCGAACAGCGAAACCGGGTACTGTAGGATGTTGGGCATCATCAGCGCGACGCGCGTACCCTGCGGAAGTTTCAACGTCCCTTGCAGGTAGCGCGCGAAACACCTGGTCAGCTGATCGAGCTCGCGATAGGTGATCGCCGTCCCCATGTTGACGTAGGCAGCACGCTCCGCATACGCAGCTACGCTGGCGTCGAACAGTTGACCAATCGAGCGATACGCACCGACATCGACCGTGGCGGGCACGCTCGGCGGGTAGCTCCTGAGCCAAATTAGCTCCATCGCCGCTTCCCTTTGTATATATTTTAATGATTTGCCCAACTGCGTTATTGATCTATGTCAGTCGCCGCCACGTCCGATCACATTAACTTCATCAATACAACGCGATGCGGCCGCGAGGAAGCAAACATGGTGGCGCGGTGGCTGCGCCTTTGTCTGGGCATGGAGGCGGCGATCCTGCTCTTCGCATCGGCGTTGCTGGTGCGGGCGATGGGTTGGAGTCCGAGCGCGGCCGCGGCCCTTGCCGTTGCGGCTTTCTTTGTCGTGAATTCCGTCCCCATTATCATCACGTATCCAATTGCCCTGCATTACCGTCGGCGGGTGACTGCAGTTCCGAGGAGCGCCTCCTTGCGCGTCTGGCGCGGCATAGCCAATGAATGGCTCGCCTTTCTGGCGGTGTTTGTGCTGATTCAGCCGTTCGAGCGCTGGTGGATGGGCAGTGATGCCGTGGGGCGCGTTCATGGCCGGCGACCTGCGGTGCTGTTGGTGCACGGTTACGCTTGCAATAGGGGTCAGTGGTGGTGGCTGCGACGTCGCCTGCGCACCCGAGGTTTTTCCGTGACGACGATCAATCTGGAGCCGCCGCTCGCGGACATCGATTGCTTCGCCGGGCAGCTGCACGCTCGCATCGAGGCGCTGCTCGCGGAGACCGGCGTCGACCGCGTGGCGCTGGTCGCGCACAGCATGGGCGGATTGGCGTCGCGTGCCTATCTGCGGCGGCAGGGTTGCGGGCGCGTGATCACGCTAATCACGCTGGCGTCGCCACACCACGGTACCCTTTTCGCCCGTCTGATCCCGGGACGCAATGCGCGCCAGATGCAGCCCGACAATGATTGGATCCGGCAACTGGGCGAACAGGAATCATTCGCCGTACCGGTGGTGAGCATCTGGGGAGCCATCGACGAGTTCATGGTGCCGCAGGACAGCAGCCGATTGGCCGGCGCGCGCGATACGGCGTTCGCGACCCTCGGCCATTTGTCCATGCTATTCTCGCCTGCGGTGCTGCAAAGCCTGCAAGCCGAGCTGGAGAGGTCCGGGCAGCGTCAATAGTGCAGGCCACGCAAAATCTGCGTGAACGCGACCTGGTCGGCCGTCGGCACTTCGGTGCCGATCTTTTCGCCTGCGGCTGCTGCCGAATCCGGAAACATGCGGAAAGTGGTGTTTAGGATCGTCTGCCCGAGCCGCGGCGCCAGCGCCTGCACGATCTGGCTAAAGACACCCAGGCGCGTGGTAACGCGCACCGGCCGCCGGATGATCGCATCGGCAATGGATTCGGCGGCCTCCTCCGGCGTCATAGCGGGGACGTGGTCGTAGAATTTGGTCGGCGCGATCATCGGGGTGCGCACTAGCCCGAAGTTGACGATAGTGAAATCGACACCGCGGTCGAGGAACTCGGCGGCGGCGCACTGCGTCCACGCTTCCAACGCGGCCTTCGATGCCACATAGGCCGAGAAGCGCGGCGCGCCGGCGAGAACGCCAATCGATGAAATGGTGATGATGTGGCCGCTCTGCTTCTTCACCATCTCGGGCAGGAAGCCCATGGCTAACTGTACGCATCCAAAATAATTGATGCGCATCGTGCGTTCGAAATCATGTAGGCGATCGTATGAATGCTCTATTCCGCGTCGAATTGAGCGGCCGGCATTGTTGACCAGAATATCGACGCCGCCGTGCTCGGCGATGATCGTCTTGATGAGCGCGTCACACTGGGCTGGATCGGCGATATCCGCCGCATAGGTGACGAGCGACAATCCGCGCGCGGCGGCCTCCCGCCGGGTTACTGCGAGCTTCTCCGCATCACGGGCGGCGATGATGGTGACGGCGCCTGCGGCGGCGACCTTGAAGGCAGCGGCCTTGCCGATCCCGGAGGAGCCGCCAGTGATCAGCACGACACGGTTGGCGATGCGGCCACGCAGCGATCGGTCGGCATAAAGGTCCGGATCAAGATGGCGTTCCCAGTAATCCCATAGCCGCCAGGCAAAGTCCTCGAGCGGCGGCACGCGGATACCGACCGGCTCCAAAAGCTGCTGCGCGTCACGACAGTCGAACCGCGTCGGGTAGTTCACGAATTGGAGTATGCCGTCGGGCAGCCCAAGGTCCTTCATGATGGCCTCGCGGATGCGGCGAACCGGCGTCAGCGCCGCCAAGGTGTCGAGGACGCCGTGCGGAATGAGGCCGAGCAGCGCCGCGTTGATGCGAATGCCCATGTCCGGGGCGTGCGCCGCCCGGCCGAACATCGCGAGGATGTCGCCGACACGATGCGGATTCGGATCCGTCAGGTGAAAGCAGCGCCCGTCCTGTCCATCGAGGTGGGCGAGGTAATCGAGTGCGGAAACTACGAAGTCGACAGGAACGAGATTAATACGTCCGCCCTCGATCCCGACACTCGGCAACCAGGGTGGCAGCAATTTGCGCAATTTCTGGATCAGTTTGAAGAAATAGTAAGGACCATCAATCTTGTCCATTTCGCCGGTCTTCGAATCGCCGACGACGATCCCCGGCCGATAGATGCGCCAGGGCAACCCACATTCGCTGCGGATTACCTTCTCCGCCTGAAATTTGCTGGCGAAATAGGGATGCTCTAGATTCTCCGCCTCCTCGAACATGTCTTCGCGGAACACGCCATGATAAAGGCCGGCCGCCGCGATCGAGCTCATGTGGTGGAAGCGTCGCGCGCCGATAGCCTCGGCAAAGCGCACTGCGTTGCGCGTGCCGCCAACATTGGTCGTCATCTCGGTCGCCGGATCGGCATCGAGCGCATAGACCGCGCCCAAGTGGAAGACGTGGTCGACCCTGTTTTTCAGCACCGCCAGATCATCGGCGGCAATGCCCAGTCCCGCCTTGGTCAGGTCCCCGGCAACCGGGACGGTGCGGTTTCCGCCGACCCCCCAATAGGCCCGCAGCTTTTCAACCCGCTCGGCCGAGGGATCGCGCAGAAGGAAATACACGGTGGACCCGGAATGCGACAGCAACGTGCGGATGAGCCGCTTGCCGATAAAGCCGCTGGCACCAGTCACGAAATAGATCATATCCTACGTCCTCAACCGGGCGATGGCCGGCTGCTTATGTTGTGCGTACTAGGCCCGCACGCGTGAGGCCGCCGCAGACTCTACCCGCGCAAGGGCTGGAGCTTTGATATTCCTCAAAGCCGAGTTGCCAAAGTCGGCCATGATGTCAGTCAAGAGCGGGCAAGGGCCCGATCAACCAGAGGAGAAAGAGATGGCGAAGAAAGTGAAGAAAGTGGCGGCAGCGGCAAGTGACCAGTGGGCGACAATGATCCGTGACTCGGCAACACAGATTTGGCTCGCGGGACTTGGTGCCTTCTCCAAGGCGCAGCACGAAGGCACCCAGTTGTTCAACGCCCTAGTAAAGGAAGGCGAAGCGGTTCAGAAGCGGACCAAGAAGGCCGCCGGCGATACTGTCGCAGCGTTCCGCGACAATGCGACCGGGGCGTGGGACAAGCTCGAGCACGTGTTCGAACAACGTGTTGCCCATGCGCTGCACAGCCTCAACATGCCCACAAAGAAGGACATTGACCATCTTTCCAGGCGCGTCACGGAGTTGACATCGGTCACCAACAAGCTCTCCACCATGAAGGGCCAAGAGAAACGCCATTCGCCACGGGCGTAGTGCGTTGACAGGGAACGACCGACTATCGCGGGCGAAGCACGTGAAGCGAGCCCGGAAAGACACTTCTGCCCGAGAGAGCAGCGTGACGCATCGAGCAAGGGGCGTCGCCTTGGCTGGCGGCGGCCCTTTGGGCGCAATCTATGAGATTGGCACGCTGGTGGCGCTGGACGAGGTCTTGCGCGGCTTCGATCTCATCGACTGCGGCGTCTACGTGGGCGTCAGTTCCGGCAGCTTCATCGCCGCCGGGCTCGCCAACGGTTTGACGCCGCGGGCGATGTACCAAATGTTCATCGAGAGCGAGGTCGCCGACGATCCGTTTGAGCCTAAGGTGCTGATGCGTCCGGCGCTGAAGGAATATGCGCGACGGCTGGCCTTGCTGCCGCACCTGCTCAAATCGTCTGCCCAGGATTACCTGACATCCCCGCGGTCGCGCGGCTTTGTCGAATCGTATTGGCAGCTCGCACACGCTTTGCCGACGGGGATCTTCGACAATTCGAAAATCGGCGAATATCTCACCGGCCTCTTCTCGGCGCCCGGCCGCACCAACGACTTCCGCAAGTTACACCGCAAGCTGTTTCTGGTGGCGACGGATCTTGATTCGGCGGAGGCGGTGCCGTTCGGCGCGCCCGGCTGGGACGATGTCCCGATTGCGCGGGCCGTGCTGGCGAGTGCCGCCCTGCCAGGCCTGTTTCCTCCCGTTGAGATCGGCGGGCGCCATTACGTCGACGGCGCGCTGGTCAAGACGCTGCACGCCTCGGTCGCCTTGCGGGAAGGTGCGAAGCTCCTGCTGTGCATCAATCCGCTGGTGCCGTTCAACGCCGATGCGGCGGCGCGGCATAGGCACGGCCGACGCATCTCCCTGGTAGAAGGCGGGCTCCCGACGGTGCTGTCGCAGACGTTCCGCGCCATCATCTATTCCCGCATGCGGACCGGCATGGGCCGCTACAGCCACGATTTTCCCGATGCCGACGTAGTGCTGTTCGAGCCGAGGCGCGACGATGCGGAGATGTTCTTCGCCAATGTGTTCAACTACACGGAGCGCAAGCGCCTCTCCGAGCACGCCTATCAGCGGACGCGTGCCGAGCTGCGTCGCCGATACGCGGAGCTGCGACCCATTCTCGCCCGCCACGGCGTAACGATCGACAAGGCTGCGCTCGCCGACGAGGTCCGTACGCTGTCGCGCCCCGATGGCCGCATCGGGCGACACCGTGCCGTGCGCCCGGTCGGCTCCGCGGGTCAACTCGATCACACCCTCGATCGGCTAGAAGCATTGTTACGGGTAAGCACGGAGCGCGCTTCCGGCTGAAGCATTTTCGCCCCGTCAAGAAGTCCGGAGCCGAAATGTCGAAGACGCGGTGGAAAGCCTTCCCCCACACCGACGCCGCCTATGAGTATTCCGGCGCCAAGCTCGCGAAGTCGTGGGCCCGGCTGCATCGCGGCGACTGCGAGCTCTTCCCGGATCCGGCGTCACTGCGGAAGCTTGCGATGGTTCATCCACAGTTGAAACCATCAATTTCCTGGGACAAGGCGGCCAAGACACTGGCCGACGCCTGGCGCGCGTATCACCGCGGTGACTTCGGCCAAGCCGTGGCGCTTGGTCTCGGTCTCGGCTTCGTCGGCTACAATGTTGCCAATAAGGCGGCGAACATCTACGGCACCTATCTGGAAACCGGTCCCAAGGCCAAGCTTGCGCTGTTCCTCGAAGCGGCGCGCCGCGCCGAGGAACTTCTCGGCTGTGCTGAGAGCCTTCCCAATGCCTGGTATCTCCACGCCCAGGCGCTCGGCCGTTATGCCCAGGGACTCTCGGTGACCCAGGCGCTGGCGGAAGGCCTCGGCGGCAAGATCAAGTCGAGCCTGCAGCAGGCAATCGCGCTGGAGCGTCATCATGCCGACGCCCATATCGCGCTCGGTGCCTACCACGCCGAAGTGATCAACAAGATCGGTGCCCTCATCGGCGGCCTGACCTACGGGGCTAGCACCGACGCCGGCGTCAAGCACTTCAAAACTGCGCTCAAGCTCAATCCGCATTCGGCGATCGCGCGCATCGAATACGCCAACGGCCTGGTCATGATGTTCGGCAAAGCCAAACTGCCGCAGGCGACCGCACTCTATGAGGAAGCAGCCGCCTGCCCGGCGGCCGACGCCATGGAGCGATTGGATGTCGAGCTGGCGAAAGCCGAATTGAGTAGTTGAGCGGACGTTGGCCCTGGTTGGATCAAGAGACGGCAGGATGTCACCACCTGCTTTGAGTCAGGCGCCTCTAACAAAAACTCTGCCACGGGCGCGGCGCTGCGTCGGCGCTGCAGAAAAGCTGTAAGGCGCTGGCGCCTAACGCGTGACGCGGCCTCGGCTCGACGCCGGCTTTGCACCGGTGCGCTGTCTCGGTCGCTTCGTCTGGCTGGCACCTGCTACCTTGCGCTCAGCCGGTTCGGCCGACTCTGTCTTCGCCGGCTCCCACGGCTCCATCAGCACGAAATAGAGCAGCTGCTCGAACTCCGGCTTGAAACGGGCGACGATGGACTGCGGATCGGGCACTAGGGCAGCGTCGGTGATCAGTCCGAACTGAACTTGGCCGTTGAACGAGAGGATCGACACGCCCATGCCGATGTCGTGCGGCCGCGGAACCCAGAACATGATCTGCTTGAGCTCGGAGCCGGCGAGATACAGCGACTGTTGCGGGCCCGGCACATTGGTCATCACCGCGCTGGCGCGGCTCAGCAGCAGGTCGAAGATCTTGTCCTGCACGGCCTGCGGCGCATTGCCGAGCGCCGCGAGCAGTCCGAGCGTCACCACCGGCTCCTTGGACTGCTTGAGCGCCTCCATGCGTCGATGTACCTCGTGCAGGCGGGCCAACGGTGAATCGAGGCCGACCGGCAGCTCGAGCGCCAGCACGCCGAAGCGGTTGCCCAGCTCAGGCGCGCTTTCCGGTCTGCGCAGATCGATCGGCACCAGAGCACGCACCTCGACGCCTTCGGTAGCATCGCCGTGGTCGCGCAGATAGCGATTGAGTGCGCCGGCGACGGCAGTAAGGAGCATGTCGTTCACCGAGCAGCCGAGCGCGCGACTGACCGCCTTAACCTCGGGCAGAGGAATCGGATCGGTCCAGGCCACCCGCTTATCTCCCGACAGCTTTCCCTTGAACCGCGTCGGGCTGTCGTTTGGCATCAACAGGAGGTAGGCGAGCTCGGCGGCGATGCCGGTTCCCTCGCGCAGGGTTTCGGCCGCATTGGCCGGATGCGTGGCGAGCCCGAGCGCGGCTTGCAGCGCTTCCGTGGAAAGGTTGAGCCCGGTGCCGACCATGTCGGCGACCCCGCTCGCAAGACCGACGATCGCTTGCAACGGAAATCCAAGGCTTGGATCGCGGCTCGTCATCGGACGCGGACGCTTGCGCGGCATCGACGGCGCGTCCGGCCGGTCGTCGGTCAGCGACAACGCGACGCCGACGAGTGCAATGCCGTCCGCGATTGCGTGATGGATCCGGGCTACGACGGTCGCGCCGCCGGCATAGTCCTCGACGATGTGGAACTGCCAGAGCGGATGCGACGGGTCGAGGGGCTGCGAGGCAAGATCAGCGACGAAGCGCTCGAGCTCGGCCTTATGGCCGCGCCCGGGTAGCCGCACCCGCTTGATATGGTGGGATATGTCGAAATGTGGGTCTTCGCACCACCAGATGCCGGTGCTGCTCGTCTCGACGCGTTGGCGGAACCGGCGGAAGGCGAGAAGCCGTTGCGCTAGCGTGCGTTCTAGACGCGCGATGTCGACCGGTCCCGCCAGCATCAGCACCCCGACGATGACCATCAGGTTGGCCGGCCGGTCCATTCGCCACCATGTGACGTCGACCGGGTCCATTCGTTCGCTGGGGGCCATCATCCATTCCCTCGCAAGCTGATGGGACCTGACGCTGTAGCTATGATAAATGATGGCGAGCTAGGCCACAGCCGCCAGAATCGCGCGGCGGCGCGCGCGAAGTTTCGCGTGCAGGATTTGATCCCCGATCCAAGATGGGTGCCGCGACTTGAGCGATAAGGAAGACGTGGTCCAGCGGCTGCACCGTCAACTCGACCTTGCGGCTGAGTTGCAGGCCTCCGCCAAGGCCAACCCGGATGTCGAGACGGCCCGCGAGCGCCTGCGCGCCTGGCAGGCGGTGCGTCTTGCGCGCACACACGCCGATCTGCTGGCGAGTCCGCGAATGGGGCCGGCCGCGACTTTCTTCTTGACCGATCTTTACGGCTCCACCGACCTCAGCAAGCTCGCGGGCGACGTGAAGCGGATCGTGCCGGTAATGACGAAGTTCCTGCCGGTAGCCGGGCTGGAGACGGTCGCCGACGCAATCGAATTGCACGCGCTCTCGGAAGAGCTGGATATCGCCATGGTGAAGGCGCTGGGTAGCAGGATCAGGAAGCTGGATGCGACCGCCTATGGCCGCGCCTATCGCAAAGTCGACCGGCGCGGCGACCGCGAACGGCAGATCGCCCTCATCCGGGATGTTGGACAGGCGCTTGGCCGACTCATCGGTCAGCCGTTCGTGTCGAGCGCGCTTGGCCTCATGCGCAAGCCGGCGCAACTGGCCGGATTTGGCGAGCTGCAGGCTTTCCTCGAGCGCGGCCATGACGCCTTCCGTAAGATGGGCGATACCAAGAAGTTCCTTGGCCTGATCATCAGCCGTGAGCGAAAGCTGCTCAAGGCGCTGTTCGCGGGAGATGACAGCCTGCTCGGCCAATGAATCGAGACGTTTAATATTGGCGCAAATTAGCTCATCGCGCTTGATCTAGATCATTGTCTCGGGATGACGGTGCAACAGGCTGAGCCCCCTTGCGGCAAGCTTAAGCAGCGCGACGCCGATCTCTATGGCAAAGCCGCCCGGCAGTAGAGGAGAGCACGGAACAGTGGACTTGCTGGTCGGCACCGAATCCGACGCCGTGCGACGCATGGAGCTGTCGTTCCATGCGCTCCGGGCAGCATCCCGCCGGGACATCGACGTTCCGCTCGCGGTCCGTCGGGATCGCCTCAAGCGATTAGGTGCGTTGCTTGATCTGCATCGCAGGAATTTCGAAGTCGCCATCTCGGACGATTTCGGCCACCGCTCCGTTCACGAAACGCGCTTGGCCGAGGCAGTGACCGTCGAAGCCGCCATCAAACATGCGCTTCGACATGTTGCGCGGTGGATGGCTCCCCGCCGCGTTCCGACCGACTTGCATTTTCGGCCGGGATTCAACCGGCTGCTGCCGCAGCCGCTCGGCGTCGTCGGAATCATCGCTCCGTGGAATTATCCGCTGAACCTGAGCCTCACCCCCGTCGTCACGGCGTTGGCGGCGGGCAACCTGGCCATGATCAAGCCGAGCGAACGGGCGCCGACGTTTTCGGCCTGCCTGAACGCGGCGGTGACCGAGTATTTCAGCCCCACGGAGATAGTCGTGGTGGAGGGGGGGCCGGCGATCTCCGAGAGCTTCGCGGCGCTGCCCTTCGATCATCTGCTGTTCACCGGATCGGCGAGCATCGGGCGGCTTGTCGCGGCGAGCGCTGCCAAGAACCTGATGCCGGTCACGCTCGAACTCGGCGGCAAGTCGCCGGCGATCATCGACCACTCCGCCGACCTCGCCGTCGCCGCGCGGCGGATCGCTTTCGGTAAATTGCTCAATGCCGGGCAGACCTGCATCGCGCCGGACTACGTCCTCTGCCCCGCCCATCTGCAGGACCGGTTCGTCGAGCTTTTTTTCGCGACGGTCTCGACGCTTTACGGCTGCGACCCGGGCAACCCCGACTACACGTCGATCGTGGACGCCGCCCACTACGAACGCCTGGAACGGCTCACCGCCGATGCCGCGTCCAGGGGCGCGCGGATCGAACGCAGGGCCGACAGGCTGGAGGAGTGGAAGGCGGCGCGTAAGCTTCCCCCATGCTTGGTACTCGCAACCAGCGACGACATGCTGATCCGCCGCGAGGAGATCTTCGGGCCGATCCTCCCGGTCATTCCGTACGAACGTGCCGAGGAGGCGATCGCCTTCGTCAACGACCATGACCGACCGCTGGCGCTCTATTGGTTCGGAACCGACCGCGAGGCGCGCGATCGGGTCCTTCGTCACACCGTTTCGGGCGGCGTTACCGTGAACGATTGCCTCGTGCACATCGCCCAGGAGCATCAGCCGTTTGGCGGCGTCGGAGCGTCTGGCACGGGCAGCTACCATGGCGAATGGGGCTTCCGTACCTTCAGCAAGGAGAAGCCAATCTTCTACCGGTCGCGACTGAGCGGTCTCGATCTCTTGCTGCCTCCTTATGGCCCGGCCGTCGACCGGGTCATCAGGCTGCTGCGCCTGATCATTTGAGCTCGCGCGATGGACGAGCTTGACTATCTGGTGTTGGGCGCCGGTTCCGCCGGCTGCGCGGTTGCCGGCCGGCTGAGCGAGGATGCGGGCGTCACGGTCGGCCTGCTGGAAGCAGGCGGCATGGGCGACAGCTGGATCGTCGACACGCCGCTCGCCGGCGTCCTCATGGTTCCGACTCGCATCAACAATTGGGCGTTCGAGACCGTGCCGCAGCGCGGCCTCGACGGGCGGCGCGGATACCAGCCGCGCGGTAGAGCGCTCGGCGGATCGTCGGCGATCAACGCCATGGTCTACACCCGTGGGCACCGTGCGGATTATGACCATTGGGCGTCGCTCGGGAACGAAGGCTGGTCGTTCGCCGACGTTCTCGCCTATTTCAAGAAGTCCGAATGCAACGAGGATTTCAGCAGCGAATGGCACGGTCGGGCCGGCCCGCTCAACGTCGCGAGACTGCGCACCGACAACCTGTTTCACCGGATCTTCCTGCAGGCGGCACGCGAGGCGGGCTTCCCTATCTGCGAGGATTTCAACGGATCCGAGCAGGAGGGCCTCGGCCTCTACCAGGTGACGCAGAAGAACGGCGAACGTTACAGCGCCGCGCGCGCCTATATCCATCCGCACCTCGGAAAACGACCCAATCTCCGCATCGAGTGCAGGGCGCACGTGCTGCGGATATTGGTCGAGGGAAACCAGGCCATCGGCGCCGAGTATCGGCAAGACGGCCGGCGGAAAATCCTGCGGGCTCGACGCGAGGTCATCGTGAGCGCCGGCGCGATCCAGTCGCCGCAGATCCTGATGCTGTCCGGCATCGGCGACGGCAACGAATTACGCAAATTTGGCATTGAGGTGGTACGCCACCTACCGGGCGTCGGCCGGAACCTGCAGGACCATCCCGACTTCGTCTTCGGATACCAGGCGCAAAGCCTTGACCTCCTCGGCCTGTCGGCCGCAGGATTGCTGCGGTTCGCGCGGGAGTTCCGCCGCTACCGCCGCGAGCGCCGCGGCATGGTGACGACGAATTTCGCCGAGGCCGGCGGATTCCTGAAGACCCGCTCCGACCTGGCTGTCCCCGACATCCAGTTGCACTTCGTCGTCGCGATGGTCGAGGACCACGCGCGGCGTCTGCGCGCCGGCCATGGCTTCTCGTGCCATGTCTGCCTGCTGCGGCCGAAGAGCACGGGCGCGGTCACGCTCGCCGGCGACGACCCGCTCGCTGCGCCCTTGATCGATCCGAACTTCCTGGATCACCCGGATGACGTCGAGGGCATGGTCGCCGGCTTCAAGCTCACGCGCCGCCTGCTGGACGCCCCGGCGCTCGCGTCCGTGCGCACCCGCGATCTGTTCACCGCCGACGTGCGCAGCGACGACGACATCCGCGCCGTCCTGCGGCGGCGCGTCGACACGGTCTACCACCCGGTCGGTACCTGCCGGATGGGCGTCGACGAGCACGCAGTCGTCGATCCGACTTTGAAGGTGCGCAGCCTCGCCGGCCTGCGGGTGGTCGACGCCTCGATTATGCCGACCCTAGTCGGCGGCAACACCAATGCGCCGACGATCATGATCGGCGAGAAGGCCGCCGACATGATCCGAGCAGACGCACGGGCACTCTAGCGCCAAATGCAAGAAGCCTTTCCTACCATGCGTGTCGTTGAGCTACGCCATATAGCAATTGAGCTACTAGTTAATGTTGCGCTATTGGGGGTAAGGCGGACAGGCCTGGATTTATTGCGATGTCCGCTAATGACGCAAAGCGGACATCAGGTCTAATCAGCGTCTCTCCATCCGCCACGGAATTAAGCACTTTGATTTTGCTCAATGCGCCAATAATCCGGGCGAAAGATAAATAAAATTCTGGTAATCCCGATGAAAACCATCAAGCGATTGGTGCTTGCGGTCGCCGTTTCAGCGGCGGCACTGTGCTTCAACGTTCCGGTTAGCCGGGCCTTTGAGCACGGCCCATGGTGCTCAGTGGTGAACACCGGGACTAGCAACGTGACATGGGATTGCCAGTACAACTCGATTGAGGAGTGCGTTCCGAACGTGCTGTCTGGCAATCGCGGCTTTTGCAATGTGAATCCGGTCTTCGGATTGTATGAGGCCAAGCCGACTGAATACCGAAAGCATCAAAAACGATATTAGGCCAATCAGAAAAATGCGGCTTACGGTATGTGGTACTTTATTCGCTCCATCGACGAAGTTCCGACCGATTGCGATCTGCACCTTGCGGTCGTGGATGAATACGAGCTGCATGCGCTCGTCTTCCCTTGTTGCCGTCTCGGAAATTCCTGGATCGACGCCAAAACGCGGCAGCCAATAGAAATTCGCCCTACCCACTGGCAAGAATGGCCACAGAATTAGGCCCGTTCATTGCCGATTGTTAATGATCTTGTAATCACCGGCCCTCCAATTCGGAAGTAGGGTTCATCAACGGGATGGTCGCTGCCCTTCGGCCTTTTGTGACCCGATCAGCAATTCCAGGCGGCCTTCGCTGGCGGAGTTTCTTGCGCGACCGACCAGCGCTTCTTCGCGGTCTCCGTACCGTCTATGTTTCGTCGGGTTCCCGTATCCACGCGACCAAAAGCTCCCATATGACTGCGAGCACGATGGGCCCAAGAAAAAGTCCGGTAATGCCGTAAGCGAGAGTGCCACCGATTACACCGACCAAAATCACCAGCATCGGAGTTTTTAGTCCGCGGCCCATCACGATGGGCCTCAGAAAGTTGTCGATTAAATTGACCGGCACCATGTAGGCCGTGAACAACAGCGCTGATGACGTCTCCATGAACGTCCAGGCCCAAATGATAACGGGGATCAAAATAATTGACGGGCCGATCTGGATGATTCCAAAGATCAAAACGCCAAAAGCAATCAAACTGGCTTGAGGAATTCCGGCAACCATCAGCCCGATACCCGCAAGCAAGGCTTGCAGAACCGAAATGCCGATAACGCCACGTGACACCGCCCGGATGGTTGCTCCGGCTTGAATGACAAATTCCTCGCCCCGCGTCGGATTGAGTCGCAGCGAAAACTGCTTGACGGCATCAGCAAGCATTGGCGCCGGCGAAAATAGAAATCCGGCGATAATGATCGAAACAAGAAACTTGATGATACCGAGGCCGGTATCTGCGCCAATGCGAAGCAAGTTGCTGCCGAGTGGTTTTAGCTGAGGCATGAGTTTGGCGATCGCGGCTCGAAAGTTGGTCGATGCAAGATCCCAAAATTGATAGATCGGCTCTCCAATGAGCGGCCAACCTTTCACCGATGATGATGGTGGAGGTATCGACAGCGTTGAAAAATCGAGTCGCTCGGAAATCATTCGAAGGCTATCGACCAACCCCAATGCGAGCCACGTCGCGGGTCCAATGACAACCAGTAAGCTCAATAATGTAATCAGCACCGCGGCCAATCGACGGCGCTCGCCAAGCCGAAACGCCATCCATTCGAAAACAGGATAAAGCGCGACCGTCAGAACGACGCTCCAGATCACAATGGAAATAAAGGGACGGACAAGGATCAAAGACCAATAAAGAAGAAGACCGAGAGCCCCGAGCCGGATCGCGATTTCGATAAACCGTGTAGCATCCTGATCGCGGCTGGATAGAGGTTTTTGATCCTGGGTCACCGATTTAATCCGGATTGGGTTTTGTAAAGGGTCGTGGACGCGGTGCTATTCAAGATGCAAAAATCAGCATTCCGCACGACCGTCTTTCATGCTTCCGTGCGGGCAGTAACATTATACAATAAAAACGGAGGGCTCGTATGGCACCACCCGACATATTCGCCGCGTTGGCCCTCATGCAGCCATTTGGGCAGGAGAGCGTAGCGGCAACACACAAACGACACGGCGGGAGCGGCCTATGGGCTGCAGCAGTGAGGCATAGCCCAAGCTGGCCCGCTCCCGGCGCGTTTTTTTGCGTGCGCGATATTGTGCCGCATTCTCGAGCCCCCAATCGCTTTTAGGACGGCACAAGGCTTGCTTCGCCTTCGGTCCAGGAGGTGAAGTAATGGATGCACGGACGGGATTGCCTTCAGGATCGGGCGCACGCAGCGATGGAAGTGGTCCGCCTATTCGGCCGCCGCTGTCCCAGTTTCTGGACCTTTGTCATGGTGAAATTGCAGTCGACAACAGCGGCGCCGTCGCCAACTATATTCCTGAACTCACGAAAGCTGATCCAGATCATTTCGGCATCAGCGTCGCCACCACTGATGGGTATGTTTATGAGGTCGGCGATAGCGCCGTGCCTTTCACGATACAATCGATCTCCAAAGCCTTCGTTTTTGCGCTTGCTCTTGAGACGATCGGGGCGAAACGTGTGGAAAGTCTCATCGGGGTCGAGCCAAGCGGGGATGCTTTCAATTCGATACGTCTGCGGGCGGACAATCGTCCGTTCAATCCGATGGTCAATGCGGGCGCCATTGCTTGCTCGGGCCTGATCTACGATGCGGAAGGCAATGGTGCTTTCGACCGTATCCTTGCATCGCTCGGCCGGTTCGCCGGTCGAGAGCTGGGCGTGGACGAGGCGGTGTTCGCCTCGGAGCGTAAGACTGGTGATCGTAATCGTGCAATTGCCTATCTTTTGCGCAACTATGAAGTGATCAAGGGCGATGTCGATGGCGTTCTGGATGTCTATTTCCGCCAGTGCTCGGTACTGGTAACCGCACGGGACATTGCCATCATGGCGGCCACGCTCGCCAACCGTGGCATAAACCCCATCACCGGCGATCAAGTCATTAGTCCGTATGTCGTTGCGCGTACGCTGTCAGTGATGACGAGTTCGGGCATGTACGATTATGCGGGCGAATGGATCTACCGCGTCGGCATCCCGGCAAAGAGTGGCGTAGGCGGCGGCATTGTCGCGGCACTCCCTTCACAGCTTGGCCTCGGTACCTACTCTCCGTTGCTCGACAGCCATGGCAACAGCGTACGTGGCCTCAAGGTATGTTCGGCGTTGTCATCGCGTTTCGACCTGCATGTGTTCAACCGCAGCGGCGATGTCAGAAACGGCATTGCCGCTGAATACGATATCGGCGGGGTCTCATCGCGCCGCAACCGCCAACCACATGAGCAGGAAATTCTCGATCGGCATTATAAACAGTGTCGCGTTTATGAGCTGACCGGGGGGCTCACCTTCGGTACTATCGAATTTCTGTCGCGGCGCCTTGCGCAAGCACAACAGTCCCAGTTTGTCATCCTTGACTTCCGTCGCGTTCCTTCAATCACCAAAGCAGCCGCGCGACTGCTCGCGGACAGTCTGAACGATCTCATTGCAGCCGATACGACAGTGATTTTGTGTGGAATAGACTCACGATCCGCGGTCGGCGCTGCAATCCACCAATTCACCGAGCCGCTGTCGAAGCTGCGAAAGTTCACCACGCTTGATGACGCTATCGAGTGGGCCGAAGACCAGATCATCTATCGTTACGGCGGATATGGGCGATTGCATGATCCGACCGTGATGCGCGAGCAGCAGCTGGTCGCTGGTCTGACGGACGGTGAGATCGAGGCGCTTGCCACTCTTATGGCGCCGCGAACATATTCATCTGGGCAACGTATCATCGGAGCCGGCGAACAGGCATCGTCTCTGTTTTTTCTGCAGAGCGGCATGGTCAGCGTCAAGATGCCGAACGGCGCCCGTCTTGCGACGCTCGTTGCCGGCATGGTGTTCGGAGAGATGGCATTGCTCGAAGACCACAGGTCCGCCGACGTTTGGGCCGATTCATTAGTTCAGTGCTTTGAGCTGCCGCTGGATACGTATGCGAGATTTCGCGAGCAACACCCGGAGATCGGGGAGCGCATCATCCGCAATCTCGCCGTCCTATTGGTCAAGCGCCTGATCCTGGCCAACAGGAAAATCGACTTGCTGACCTCGTATTAGTGGCAACCAAAGGACAGCAGCTATAAAACTCCGGGACGTCGCCCGGGGTTTCTCATTCGACTCATTCAGACCGTTATTGGGCGCCGCAGCGTCCGATTTTTTGAATCTTGCACTCGTCCTTCACTGCCCTAATGCTGCCAAGAATCTTGGTGCCGAGCTTGCCGTCGGGCTTACGGATGACTTCCATCGCATGTTCATCGTTCACGATGTCACGCGTTTCGGGGTCGATACTGACCTTGCCGCGCGGACCGTTGCCCGACCAGTGCTTAATCTCGTTGACGAACGTGTCGGCATCGAACTTGCCGTTGAGCTTCTTGATTGTGTGGAAGGCGGCGTCGATCGCATCCCAGGCATTGGCCGATTCGAAATCGGGATAATTGTCGGGGCCATATGCCTCGTGCCACGCCTTAACGAACGCCTTGTTGGCGGGGTTGTCGAGGTCGTTGCTGTAGGAGCTCATCACAATCGTTCCGACTGCGGCATCGCCCATGGTCTGAAGCTTGCTGTCAGGCACGACGTCTTTCGGTCCGATGAGCTTGATGCCGGCCTGACGCAAGCCGAGTTGACCGTAGGTTTTGACTACTGCCAAAGCATGCGAGCCTGACGGAATGAACACGAAGAGGCAGTCTGGCTTCTCGTCCTTCACGCGCTGGAAGAACGGCGTCATGTCGGGAACCTGCGCCGGATTGCCCATGGGGATGGCGTCGATCACCCTACCGCCGGCCTTCTCGAAGCTGGTCTTGAAGGCTTCCGTTGAATCCTTGCCGGGCGGGAAATCGGTATAGGCGGTCGCCGCCGTCTTGCACTTGAGTTTGTCCTGCGCATAGATGCCCATCGCGTAGCCGTCGTGCCACATGCTGAACGAGAAGCGCACGATGTAGGGCGACAGCTGCGTGATCCAGGCGGTGCCGGCATTGGCGATGATGAAAGGCACCTTGGCCTGCGTGATGACCGGTGCCATGGCGATCGCGGATGGCGAGTACACGACGCCAAGAATAAGATTGACCTTGTCGCGGGTGATCAACTCCGTGGCTGCGGTCTTGGCATTCGCGCCGGATGGTGGCCCTTCGTCGCGCTTAATGAGTTCGACGGTATGCGGCGCAATGTCCTTGGCATGAAGCTTCATGTACAGGTCGAACGCTTTGTCCTGCACATCGCCGAGATCGGCGTTGGTGCCCGAATAGGGAATCAGAATCCCGATTTTGATGTTTTCAGCCTTCGCCGGTGCGGAAAGAAGCACGCCAAGCGCCAGGCAGCCTAGCCACGTCACGGTTCGCATCGCATCACTCGGCCTCAGTGATTTTGGACGTTCTTGCGCGCCCTTGAGGTGGCGGAACTATAGCAGGCGGGCGCCATTAGGCGACGGTCAGAGGCGGTTTACTGTGCGCGCATTCCGTGGAACGGACTGAGAACGGAGACGGCCTGCGGCGCTGTAAGATTGGCCTCGAACGACTACAATAGTGGTCTGTCTCGTTGTGTAGGAGTTGCTCATGGCCCCGCGCGCATATTGGAAGGGCTTTCTGCGCCTTTCACTCGTGTCTTGCCCCATTCAGGTTTTTCCGGCCACGAGTGAGCGCGAGAAGGTCAGCTTCAATCAAATCAACAAAGAGACGGGCAACCGGATCCGTTATCGCAAGGTCGACGAGGACACGGGCGAAGAAGTGGATTCGGAAAATATCGTCAAAGGCTACCAAATAGCCAAGGGCCAATACATCGAGATTGACGACAACGAGCTTGAATCGATTGCGCTTGAGAGCACGAAGACAATCGAGATCGATGAATTTGTCCCGAAGTCTGAAATTGACGACCTCTATAATATCCGTCCGTACTATATCGCTCCCGATGGTAAAGTGGGGCAGGACGCATTCGTCGTCATCCGCGACATCATTGAGAAAATGAATATGGTTGCGCTCGGTCGTGTTGTGCTGACAAGCCGGGAGCACGTCATCGCCATGCAGCCGCGCGGCAAAGGAATTATGGGAACGCTTTTACGATATCCCTATGAGGTTCGGGACGAGAAAGAATATTTTGATGACATCCCAAATTTGAAGATCGGCAAGGACATGATGGATTTGGCAAAGCACATTGTCGAAACAAAATCCGGGCACTTTGAACCGGAACAGTTCGAGGACCATTACGAAGCCGCGCTCAAGGAGCTCATTGAGAAAAAATCCAAGGGTATCAAGATCGAAGCACCAAGGGAGCGCGCGCCTGCAAAGGTCATTAATCTGATGGACGCGTTGCGGCGAAGCGTGAAGGAAGAGCGGCAGCCAGGCCGCAAGCAACAGGCGAAACGCTCAAAGAAACGGATCGAAGGACAGAAGGAGATGCTGTTCTCGATTTCCGGCAAGAAGGCGGCGAAAGAAGAAGCCAGGAAGCCAACGCCGGCAGCCCGGCGCCGCAAGGCGGGCTGAGGTCGCCTACGACTTGTGCACAGCGCTGGGCACCAAAATATAAGCAAAACATTGCCGGGG
>DASSLE010000286.1:0-16867 GCA_035689725.1 Pseudolabrys sp. | reverse complement strand
GGCGCATCTGCAGGAAGCATCCATGTGGTTCATGCAGAATGCGATGTCCAAACCGGACAATGCCGGCGCCGGCTCATACGACTACATGCATCTCTTCGGCCTCGTGGCGCTTGGCTACATGTGGTGCAAGATCGCCGAGGCTGCGTTCGCCAAATTGCCAAAAGCGAACGGTCCCGCTACGCGATTGAACGCGAAGCTTGCCACCGCGCGTTTCTTCATGGAGCGAATGTTGCCAGAGACGGCGACGCGGCTTGCGCGCATTCAGGCGGGCGCAGCCTCGACCATGGAATTGCCGGACGACGCGTTCTAGACTTGCTTACCGCTTGTCCCCGCGAAAGCGGGGACCCAGACCCCAATTTACTGATTTTCATTTGCTGGATTCCCGCTTGCGCGGGATTGAGCGGATTTTCCAAGCAAGCGGACCAAATTTTATGCCGTCGCTAGATGGCCGCGTCTGCGGGAGCGCCGCAACAGCCAGGTCATGATTGACATGTTCACCAGGTTCCAGCCGAGGCCGTTCAGGAACGCGGCGCGGTAGGAACCGGTGAGGTCAAAGACCAGGCCCGACAACCAGCCGCCAAGCGCCATGCCCAGCAACGTCGCCATCAGCACCAGACCAAGCCGCGTGCCGGCTTCCCGCGGCGAGAAATATTCTCGCACGATAAGGGCGTAGCTCGGCACGATGCCGCCCTGGAACAGACCGAACAGCGCCGAAATCATGTAAAGAGAAATGAGCCCGTCGAACCAGAGATAAAGAAATAGCGCCAGCCCCTGCAGCACCGAGCCGAGCAATAGCGTGCGCACGCCACCGATGCGGTCGGCGATGAAGCCGGACCCGATTCGGCTGATGATACCGAAGCCGAGCATCAGCGACAGCATTTCAGCGCCACGCGCGACGCCATAACCGAGATCGCCGCAATAGGCGACGATATGCACCTGAGGCATTGCCATTGCCACGCAACAGGCGACGCCGGCGATGCAAAGGAGCACTTGCAGCGTCATAGGTGAAAACGGCATTTCGGTTTGCCGGAGCGCAGCGGCCGCGGCAGCAGCATCACCATGATGACTTTCGATTCGCCGGCGCAGCCCGAGCACAAGGGGCAGCATCGTGACGAAACAGAATAGTCCGATGCCGATATGCGTAGCGCGCCAGCCGTCAGTGGAAATGAAGTGCTGCACAATCGGCGGCCATATCGTGCCAGCCACATAATTTCCGGAAGCGGCGATCGCGACGGCAATGCCGCGTCTGCGCATGAACCAATGTGAGATGTCGGCCATCAGTGGCCCAAAACTGGCGGAGCAGCCGATCCCGATCAGGCCGTGTGCGAGCGCGACTTGCCAGAGACTCGACGACCATCCGGTCCCGAGATAGCCGGCCAACAGTGTCAGCGTTCCCATGCCGAGCGGTATGGCGATGCCGAAGCGATCGGCAAGGCGTCCCATCAATATGCCGCCGCCGGCAAAACCGATCATCACCATGGTGAAGGGAAGGGAGGCATCGGCGCGGGTGACGCCAAAATTGGCCTGCATGGTGGGCAGCGCCACCATAATTGACCACATGCCGACGCCGCCGATCGTGGAGATCGCTAAGGCAACGCCGAGGCGCAGCCACGCAGCTCTCGAATCGGTGGGGTCTGGCGTTACCTGCACGATCGATACTTCAATGCCGGATAATCTTGAAATGAACCGAAGAAGTCGTCCTTCATTCCGAGTGCCTTGTTGCGCAGTTCAGTGGGGCATTGGACAGCCAGGCCATAGCCGGTGGTCTTGCTGCGCATGATTCGGAAAAAATATTTCTACTGGGGTTCCGTAAGCGAAAACGAACAGAATTTCCAGGTCATCCCTTTGCCCATGTCGCACGTCCGAGGCAACTGCGTCAGGTCGCTTGCTTGACGTCTCCAGGAACCTGTCGATCGGCGGCACCGGTTGCCGGAGCGGCGTTTCCGTTGCGGACAACCGCAGTCCTTCGCGATCCACACCGGTGAGCATGTGCACCTTCATCGCAGCTTCCCTGCCGTCTCCGACCCTTGTTTCGGCACCTTTATGCTCGACGTTATACGGGATCGGAAATCGGATCGAGAACGAGCCATTGGGAGGGGTGGCTTCGCCTGCCGGAAAGTCATTCCTGTGCGCGATGATTTCAGCCTGTGCGGAAAAGGCAATCGCAACCGCAAGAGTGATGACGGCTCCAAGGCGATACGCAGTCACCGGCAAGCCCTTTCTCTGTGGCGGCGATATGATGGGGCGCTGCACGATCGCCGCAATTGGGGTGAGGCGGCCATTTTTACCGCTCGCGTCCGCCCGGACCGCGCCTTATCTTGTTTGCGGATGGATTAGCCCATGGACGCACTCAATCTCCCGCGCCCGGCCTGGATGAGCGAAGACCTTGTCCTGCTTGAGGAGCAGGCGCGGCGCTTCATTGCTGATGAATTTGTGCCCCACCTTGATCGCTGGCACGAGGCCGGCATCTACGATCATGATGTATGGACCAAAGCCGGCGAGGCCGGCCTGCTTTGCGCCTCGATGCCCGAGGACTATGGCGGCGCCGGCGGAAGTTTCGCGCACGAGGCGGTGATCAACCGCGAATTTGCGCTTGCCGGGTTCGATACCTTTGGCGCACCGCTGCATTCGGGAATCGTTGCGCCCTATATCCTGCACTACGGCACCGAAGACCAGAAAAAGCGCTGGCTACCGAAGCTCGCCACCGGCGAGTTGGTCGGCGCGATCGCCATGACCGAACCCGGCACCGGTTCGGATCTGCAAGGCGTACGCGCGTCGGCGAAGAAATCCGGAAACGGTTACGTGCTAAACGGCTCGAAGACCTTCATCACCAACGGCCAGCACGGCAACCTGATCGTCGTCGTTGCGAAGACCGATCCGAAAGCCGGCGCCAAGGGCACGTCGCTGTTCGTAGTCGAGACTGACGACGCGCAAGGCTTCCGCCGCGGCCGTAAACTAAAAAAGCTTGGCATGGATTCGGCCGACACCTCGGAGCTGTTCTTTGAGGATGTGCAGCTGCCGGCGTCGAGCTTGCTTGGCACCGAAGAGGGCCAGGGGTTCTACCAATTGATGAAAGAACTGCCGCAGGAGCGGTTGATCGTTGCTGTACATGCGGTGGCGATGATGGAAAGGGCGCTCGCGCTCACAATTGACTACGTCAAGCAGCGCAAGGCCTTCGGCCAGGCGATCATTGAGTTTCAAAACACCCAATTCGAGCTCGCCGAGTGCAAGACCGACACGACGATAGCCAAGGTTTTCCTCGACCATTGCATTGAACGGCACGTCAAAGGCGAACTCGACACGGTTACCGCCTCAATGGCGAAATACCGCCTCACTGACACGCAAGGCAAAGTGATCGACCGGTGCCTGCAATTGTTCGGCGGTTATGGCTATATGGACGAATATCCGATCTCACGGATGTACCGGGACGCGCGCGTATTGCGCATCTATGCGGGTACCAACGAGATCATGAAGCTAATGATCGCGCGAAGCCTTTGACGCGCAGAAACTGGAGGCCCCCATGGCCGACGCATTTATCTATGACGCTGTCCGCACCCCGCGCGGCCGCGGCAAGGCCGACGGGTCACTGCACGAGGTGACTGCGCTCAATCTCGCCGCGCAGACGCTGGCGGCGATCAAGGACCGCAACAAGCTCGACCCCGCGTTTGTCGACGACGTGGTCCTCGGCTGCGTCGACCCCGTCGGCGAGGCAGGTGGCGACATCGCGCGCGCGGCAGCGTTGGTTGCCGGCCTTGGCGACGGCGTACCCGGCGTGCAGATCAATCGCTTTTGCGCCTCTGGCCTCGACGCGGTGAACTTCGCCGCTGCGGAAATCATGTCGGGCCAGCACGAGATGACGATCGGCGGCGGCGCTGAGTCGATGAGTCGAGTCGGTATTGGCGCATCCGGCGGCGCCTGGCCGGTCGATCCCTCGATTGCCGTCGCAACCTACTTCTTGCCACAAGGCATTTCGGCGGATTTGATCGCTACGAAATACGGCTTCTCGCGTGACGACGTCGATGCCTATGCGGTCGAAAGCCAGAAGCGCGCCGCCAAAGCCTGGGACGAGGGACGTTTCAAGGGTTCGGTGATGCCGGTGAAGGACGTCAACGGACTCACCATTCTTGCCAAAGACGAGCACATGCGGCCGGGGACAACCATGCAGACGCTCGCTGCCTTGCAGCCGTCTTTCGTGCAGATGGGTGAGATGGCGGGGTTCGATGCGGTCGCAGTGCAACGCTATCCGGAAGTTGAGGCGGTCAATCACGTGCACACGCCCGGCAATTCCTCGGGCATCGTCGATGGCGCCGCCGCTGTCCTGATCGGCAGCAAGACCGCCGGCAAGGTCGCGGGGCTCAAGCCGCGCGCGCGTATCCGCCAGTTCGCCAATATCGGCTCCGAGCCTTCGATCATGCTGACCGGTCCGATTCCGGTGACCGAGAAGGTCTTAAAGAAGGCCGGCATGACAAAGAAGGACATCGACCTGTGGGAGCTCAACGAGGCCTTTGCCTCGGTGGTCTTGCGCTACATGCAGGCGCTCAACATTTCGCACGACAAGATCAACGTGAACGGCGGCGCCATCGCCATGGGCCATCCGCTCGGCGCAACCGGTGCCATGATCCTCGGTACCGTGCTCGATGAGCTTGAGCGGCGCGACAAGGAAACTGCTCTTGTGACGCTCTGCATCGGCGTCGGCATGGGCACAGCGACCATCATAGAGCGTGTCTGATGCCGAAGATCGACATTGACAAAATTTCGGTCGAGACATCGACAGGGTACCCGTCGCCCTTCAACAAGGCAGTGGAGGGACGTAGTCGTAAGCGCCTCGGTAGAGCGGCCGGCCTCACGCACTTCGGTGTCAACATCTGCACGCTCAAGCCGGGCGCGGCGTCATCGCAGCGCCACTGGCATGAGAATGAGGACGAGCTCGTTTACGTGCTCGAGGGCGAAGTGGTGCTGCGCGAGGATAGCGGTGAGATCGTGCTCAAACGGGGCGACGCCGCGGCGTGGAAGGCTGGCGTGCCGAACGGTCATTGCCTGATCAATCGCTCGGATCGCGACGCAGTTTTCATCGAGGTCGGGACGCGCGCGTCGAACGAGCGCGCTCATTATGCCGAGATCGACATGATGGTCGTACGTGATGAAAAGGGTGCGCGTTACACCAAGAAGAACGGTGAGCCTTACTAGCGCATGATCCCGAAAAGTGGGAACCGGTTTTCGGAAAAGAACATGCGTAAATGAAATAGGAGCCAGCGATGGCGAATTTCAAACTCGACATCGACGCTGACGGCATCGCACTCATCACGTGGGACATGACCGATCGTTCGATGAACGTCATCACCATGGGGGTCATCGAGGAGCTCGGCACGGTTGTCGACAAGGTCGCGAACGATGCCGCGATCAAGGGTGCGGTCATCACATCGGGCAAGCCGGCTTTTTGCGGCGGCGCCGATCTTACGATGCTCGACCGCATGGCTGAAATATTCGCCACAATGGTCAAGACACAGGGCGAGCAGGCGGCGGCCGGCATGCTGTACGAAGAAAGCCGGAAACTTTCGCTGCTCTACCGCCGCATTGAAACCTGCGGCAAGCCCTGGGTCTGCGCGCTCAATGGCACAGCCATGGGCGGTGGTTTCGAGCTCGCGCTCGCCTGTCATTACCGCGTCGCGTCCGACGACGCCAAGACGCGGCTTGGTCTGCCTGAGATCAAGATCGGCCTTTTCCCCGGCGCCGGTGGCACCCAGCGCGTCGCGCGTATGCTGCAGCCCGCCGACGCGTTGCAATTCCTGCTCAAGGGCGACCAGCTCAAAGTCGACCGTGCCAAGGCGATGAAATTGATCGACGCGGTCGTATCAGGAGCCGATCTGATCAAGGTGGCGAAGGATTGGATCAAGGCTGGCGGCAAAGCCAAGGCGCCGTGGGACACAGAAGGTTTCCGCCTGCCGGGCGGGCCGGTCTATTCCAAGGCAGGAATGATGACCTTCCCCGCGGCTAACGCGATCTACCGGCGCGAAACCTATGACAATTATCCGGCCGCCCGTGCCATTCTTCAGGTTGTCTATGAAGGCTTGCAGCTGCCGTTCGACACAGCGCTACGTGTCGAGTCGCGCTGGTTCGCCAAGATCCTGCGCTCGCCGAAAGCTGCCGCGATGATCCGCTCGCTGTTCGTGTCGATGCAGGATCTCAATAAAGGTGCCCGCCGTCCGGCGGATCAGCCGCCGACAAGTCTGAAGAAAATCGGCGTGGTCGGCGCCGGCTTCATGGGTGCTGGCATTGCACAAGTGACCGCAGCGGTGGGCTTGCAGGTCGTGCTGATCGACCGCGATCAGGAAACCGCGGACAAGGGCAAGGCTGGCCTGCACAAGGCGCTCAGCGACC
Organism: Pseudolabrys sp.; assembly: GCA_035689725.1. Taxonomy (GTDB): domain Bacteria; phylum Pseudomonadota; class Alphaproteobacteria; order Rhizobiales; family Xanthobacteraceae; genus Pseudolabrys. The sequence goes on along the minus strand of DASSLE010000286.1, from coordinate 10,489 downwards.
GCGTCATGAAAGGCCGCATGAAGGGTGCCGAGCGTGACGAATTGCTGGGTCGTATTACGCCGACACCGGACTACAACACGCTCAAGGATTGCGACCTCGTCATCGAGGCAGTGTTTGAGGATCGCAAAGTAAAGTCCGACGTGATCGCCAAAATTCAGGCCGTGATCGGAGGCAACGCGATATTCGCGTCTAACACTTCGACCCTGCCCATCACTTCACTTGCGTCCGAGTTCAAGGATCCGGCGCGGTTCATTGGTATCCATTTCTTCTCGCCGGTAGACCGCATGATGCTGGTCGAAATCATTCTTGGGAAGCAGACCGGCAATAAGGCGCTTGCGGCCGCGCTCGACTACGTGCGTGCCATTCGCAAGACGCCGATCGTGGTCAACGACTCGCGCGGCTTCTACACCTCGCGCGTGGTTGGCACTTACATCCGCGAAGGTCATCTAATGTTGACCGAAGGCGTGCCGGCAGCGATGATTGAGAATGTCGGCCGCATGGCTGGCATGCCGGTCGGTCCGCTCTCGCTCAACGACGAAGTGGCGGTCGATCTTGCATGGAAGATCCTTAAGGCCACCGAAGCCGATCTTGGCCCGAAAGCGATCGATCCACGGCAAAAGAAATTGCTCGCAGAAATGGTGGAAAAGCGCGGCCGCTTCGGCAGGAAAAACGGCAAAGGCTTCTACGATTATCCGGCAAACGGGCCGAAGAAGCTGTGGCCCGGCCTCGTGGATCTGCAGCCGAAGATGCTTCTCGATCCGGAAAAAATCAACGTCGAGGAGTTGAAGCTTCGTCTGCTCGGCATCCAGGCGCTGGAAACCGCGCGCTGCTTTGAGGAAAAGGTGCTCGCCGATGTGCGCGAGGCCGATGTCGGCTCGATTCTCGGTTTTGGCTTCGCGCCATTCTCCGGCGGCACGCTGTCATGGATCGACATGATGGGCACCAAGCGCTTCGTCGATCTGTGCCGCAAGCTAGAGAAGAAATACGGCGCGCGCTTCGCGCCCAACAAGCTGCTGCTCGATCTCGCCAAGCACGGCGAGGGCTTCTATCGGCGCTTCGCGCCGACCAAGCGCAAAGAGGCGGCGTAACACTCTTCCGCCTACCCCGCTAATTTGGGGTCCAGCGCTGGATTCCCGCTTGCGCGGGAATGAGCGAAGGTTAGGGTGCCGCGCCATGCCTGACCAACCCCGCTCGCTTTTCCGCTGGCGTCAGATCCCTGGCAGCGTCTGGGCGCTCGGACTGGTTTCGCTGTTCATGGACCTCTCTTCCGAGATGATCCATGCTTTGCTGCCGCTTTATCTAGTGAGTGTGCTCGGCGCCTCGACGCTGACCGTCGGCTTCATTGAAGGCATTGCGGAAGCGACTGCTTCGATTACCAAGATCTTTTCCGGCGCGCTCAGCGACTATCTCGGCAAGCGCAAGTTGCTCGCTGCGCTCGGCTATGGCCTCGCCGCCATTACAAAACCGGTATTTCCTCTGGCCTCGAGCATCGCCTGGCTGACTGCGGCGCGTTTCGTCGACCGGATCGGCAAGGGCATTCGCGGCGCGCCGCGCGACGCGCTTGTCGCTGACCTCACGCCGGCCGATCTTCGCGGCACTGCCTTCGGCCTGCGGCAGTCGCTCGACACCGTCGGCGCGGTGCTCGGCCCACTTGCGGCGATCGTCTTCATGGCCATGTTGACGGACAATTTCACGGCCGTATTCTGGATCGCGGTCGTGCCGGCTTTCGTCGCGCTTGCCATCATCGTCTTCGGCGTGCGCGAGCCGGAACGGCCGCTGACCGCACGCCCCATACGATCACCGTTTTCGCGTGCCGAGCTCGCCAGACTCGATATCACTTACTGGATGGTCGTCGGCGTGTCGGCCATCTTCACCCTGGCGCGCTTCAGCGAGGCTTTTCTCCTGTTGCGCGCGCAGTCGGTTGGTCTGCATCTCACGTTCGTGCCGGTGGTGATGGTTGTGATGAACGTGGTCTACAGTCTCTCGGCCTGGCCGGCCGGCGCGCTGTCGGACAACAATGGCCGCTATGGCATCCTTGTGGTCGGTTTCGGGCTGCTGATTCTCGCCGATTTCGTGCTGGCGCTCGGCAACAGCGTGTCCATGGTGATGATCGGCGTTGCGTTGTGGGGTCTGCATATGGGCCTGACGCAAGGACTGCTCTCCGCCCTAGTCGCCGATACCGCGCCTCCGGATCTGCGCGGCACCGCCTTTGGCATGTTCAATCTGGTCAGCGGCATTGCTTTGCTGGCGGCGAGCATTATTGCCGGCGCGCTGTGGGATTTGATCGGCCCGGCCGGCACATTTTTCGCAGGCGCGCTGATTACGGCGGTTGCTCTCGCGGCGCTTCCTCTGGCGCGCCGGAGAATTAAAAGAAACTAGCTTTTTCGCTTACCCCCGCGAAAGCGGGGGTCCAGGCAAACTATTAATGCCTAATTTCTTTGGCTGGATTCCCACTTACGCGAGAATGAGCGGGTGAGGTGCGACTACACCACAACCGTCAGCCGCTTCGCCGCGCGTGTCACACCCGTATAGAGCCAGCGCTCGCGGCTATCCGGGAACGCAAAGCTCTCGTCGAACAACACGACGTCGTCCCACTGCGAACCTTGCGCCTTGTGCACGGTGAGCACGTAGCCATAGTCGAATTCATCGTAGGGCTTGCGCCGCTGCCAATCGACCTGCTCGATGCCACCGGTGAAGCATTCCGGACGCACCGACACCTTCACGCCGCGTGTCGCTGTTTCGTCGTCCGGCAAGAGCCGCATCGTCATGATACCGGTCTTGGTACCGCCTTTGCGCCCGCCGCGCTCCTTCACCATCCATAGTCCGCCATTGAACAGACCCTTCTTGCGGTTGTTGCGCAGGCACACCAGCTTGTCGCCGGCCGAGGGCATATCGTCTTCGAAGCCACGCCGCTCACGCATGCGCTTGTTGTAGGAACGACGCGTGGCGTTGCGTCCGACCAGTACCTGATCGGCATCGAGCACACGCTGCGGGTCGAGATCGGCTTTGCGGATCACCTCGGTCTCGCCATAGCGCCCAGGCTCGAGGTATTCGCCGGCGCGGATGTCCATCGACAGCCGAACGATCGGGTCGTCCTGTGCCTGGCGATGCACCTCCGTGAGCATCGCGTCGGGCTCGGCCTCTGTGAAAAATCCGCCGCCCTGGATCGGTGGCAGCTGCGCGGGATCGCCGAGTACCAATACCGGCACGCCGAACGACAAGAGATCACGGCCGAGCTCGGCGTCAACCATCGAGCACTCGTCAATGATGATCAGTTCAGCCTTCGAGGCGGGCGCCTCGTCCCACAGGTCGAAGCTCGGGATTTCCTCGCCGCTCTCGCGCGCACGGTAGATCAGGCTGTGGATGGTGGAGGCGCCGCGACAGCCCTTGCCGCGCATGACAGACGCCGCTTTACCCGTGAAGGCGGCGAATTTCACCTCACCATCGGCCTCATCGGCAATGTGCGTGGCGAGCGTGGTCTTGCCGGTACCGGCATAGCCGAAGAGGCGAAAGACCTGCGGGGTACCATTGGTGCCGGGTTTGGATTTGAGCCAGGCGGCAACGACGTTGAGGGCCTGATTCTGGTGTGGGGTGAACTGCGGCATGGGGCACGATCAATAGATCAACCCTGCTGCAAGCGAAAGAACAAAAAATGAACAATTCTCTTGACTATATTACTAAGGTATATTTTCCTATACATTGGTGGACTTGCTGAACTACGACGACTCGACAAGCCTCGATGTCGCGAGGCGTCAGGCCCGTGGGTCCCCCCGGGACCCCTGGCGTCCCGTGCTCCCTCGGTTCTTTTTTGAGGACAGTGGACGGAACTGCGCAAACGATGGCGTGCCCGGCGCCGCAAAGAAACAGGGCGATGACGCTTGCCTTGGCGCGCTACCCAAGTAAGCACGGCGCGTGCAGCGGCGGCTTTTTGACAAGTGAATCAGTGATTATGGGCGTGCAAGGCCCGCAAATTCGCATAGCCGTCACGTTGCCCTTTCCCGGCTCCCATGTTTAAGGTCGCGACCTTTTTGCCCGGACGTCTGCATGGCTCGTGACCAGATTGACATGACCCCGATCGAGACGCGCGACGAACTCGTCGCCTGGCTCGAAGCGGGCTGCAAGCCAAAGGCGCAATTCCGGGTCGGCACCGAGCACGAAAAGTTCGCCTTTACCATCGCCGATCACCGTCCCGTTCCTTATTCCGGCAAACGCAGTATCCGCGCGCTGCTTGAGGGCATGCATGATCTGCTTGGTTGGGAGCCGATCATGGAGGGCGAGAACATCATCGGCATGTTCGACGTCACCGGCGGTGGCGCGATTTCCCTGGAGCCGGGCGGGCAGTTCGAACTCTCCGGTGCGCCGTACGACAATGTGCATCAAACGGCGGCCGAGCTGATGGCGCATCTCGCGCAACTGCGCGAAGTGGCAAAACCTCTCGGGATCGGTTTTCTGGGCCTCGGCATGACGCCGAACTGGACTCGCGCCGACATGCCGAAAATGCCGAAGGGCCGCTACAAGATCATGACCGCCTATATGCCGAAGGTCGGCTCGCTCGGCCTCGACATGATGTATCGCACATGCACCGTGCAGGCGAACCTCGACTTCGCCAGCGAAGCCGACATGGTCAAGAAGTTGCGCGTATCGCTCGCGCTACAACCGGTGGCCACTGCGTTGTTCGCAAATTCTCCGTTCACCGAAGGCAAGCCAAACGGCTTTCTCTCGTTCCGTTCGGAAATCTGGCGCGATACCGACAACCAGCGTGCGGGCACGCTGCACTGGGCGTTCGAGGATGGGATGGGCTTCGAGCGTTGGGTCGACTACGCACTCAATGTGCCGATGTATTTCATCAAGCGGGGTGACAAGTACATCGACGTTTCCGGCAAGTCTTTCCGCGATTTCTTTGCCGGGAAACTGGCGGAATTGCCGGGCGAGCGCCCGACAATTTCAGACTGGGCCAATCATCTGAGTACGATCTTTCCCGAAGTGCGCCTCAAGCGTTATCTCGAAATGCGCGGCGCGGACGGCGGGCCTTGGCGACGTTTGCCTTCACTCACGGCCTATTGGATCGGCCTGCTTTATGACGATGACGCGCTCGATGCGTGCTGGAACATGGTGAAGTCCTGGACCGCGGAGGAGCGGCAGAAGTTGCGCGACGAAGTGCCGAAGCTCGGCTTCAAGGCCGAAATTCGTAGGCGCAACGTGTTCACGCTGGCACAGGAAACGCTGCGACTGTGTTCGCGCGGGCTCGCGCGTCGCAAGCGGCTTGACCGCAATGGCCGCGACGAGACGCGCTATCTGCGGCCGCTGGAAGAGTCGATTGCGCGCGGCATCACGCCGGCCGAAGAATTGCTTGAGAAATTCCACGGCGAATGGAACGACTCGGTCGAGCCGATTTTTGAGGAATATGCCTATTAGTTATTCGGCCGCCTGCGCTGCTTCCGACAAGTTGTCGAGCGAAGAGATGATGTGTTCCGCCAGCGCGTCGGCCAGCGCCGAACTCTCGTGCGCGTTGCGCACCAGCCCGATGCGGCAGCTTGGCAGATCGGGAAAGCCATCGGATGCAGACATTACGCGCATGCCGGGGCGGAGACCTGACTCCGGCAATACCGACACGGCAAGACCGGCGAGCACGGCGGCAGCGACGGCGCCGGCATTCGAACTCGAGTAGAGCACGCGGAATGGCCGGCCGATCGCCTCAAGCCGTTCGATGGCGATGCGCCGCCAGGTGCAGCTCGGCCGCCCAAGTGCAAGGGGCATGCGTTCCTCGAGGTGAGTCGAATGGCGATTCGACGTCACCCACAGCAGGCGCTCGCGCCGGAAGGTTTCCGATGCGCGCTTGCTTTCGCAATTGGTGACGATGGCGAGATCGATCTCGTTAGCGTCGATGCGCTCCAGAAGATCGACCGACGGTTCGCAAATCACGCTGAGTTCGACCGCCGGATAGCTGTGCGAGAAGCGGGCCATGATCTCCGGCAGATAACGGTCGGCGTAATCGTCGGGAACGCCCAGCCGCACGCGACCGGACAATTCACCGTCCGAAAATGCAGCCAATGTTTCGACGTTAAGTTTGACGATGCGGCGCGCGTAATCGAGCAGGCGTTGCCCATCCTCGGTCAGCTTCGAGGCGCGTCCATCGCGTGAAAAGATCGGGCGCTCCAGGCGCTCCTCCAGCCGCTTCATCTGCATCGATACGGCCGACTGGGTCTTGTTCACCACGTCGGCGGCCTTGGTGAAACTGCCGGTTTCGGTAATTGCGATGAAGGTGCGCAATTGGTCGATATCGAGCATGGCGGTCATTGGCGGCGGTCCTGAAAAGGCCGGTTTTTAAGGCCGGCGGGCTACATCACCATTCCTGATCAGTCAGATTAAAAACATTCGTTTCACTAATCAATCCCCGCAGTGCAATATAATCCTACTTCAAGAGGAATTGGGTGGGGATTTCGGGTGGTTCTGGGCGGCGCCAAACGCGATTTTGGCGCTGTAACCCGCGAACTGAATGGAGACTGAGATGAGCGCCAATTACCCTGTCTTACCCGTCGCCGGCGGCACGCTTTTGCGTGCATTTGCCTCGGTCCTCGCTCTGGTAACGCGTTGGCTGAAGGAATTGGTCGAGGCGCGCCGGCACCGTCGCCAGGCCAACGTGCTGGCTGGGCTCGATCGTCGCATGCTCGCGGACATTGGCATTACGCGCTCCGACGTGCGCGACGCCTTTTCAGAGCCGTTCTGGGACGATCCGACCGCGCTTCTGCGCGAGCGGGCACTTGAGCGCCGTCTCAATCACGCAGTGAGGCGCGCCGAATTTGATATCAGCCTCCGCCGGTCATCTACGGGTCGGGCCTGACGTCAGGTGCCGTAACGAACAAAGCAAACGGCCGATCCCTCTCATCGGCCGCTCGATCCGGCACCCGCGATCATCCCCTCTCGCGGTCGGATCCGCGCCCGCCAGCCCCTCTGGCGGGCGCTTACTTCTTCACGACGATTCGGCCGGTTTAAGCACGATCCGAACGGCTTCACGATGGTTCGAACGGCGCTCAGCGTTGACCCACACCTGCACAACTGCCGACTTGTGCGTTAACATTTAGACGGGGGCCAAGCTGATCGACTCTAAAATTCGAGCGGGCGCGCATGCAAATTTCGATCAGGGTATGGACCGCGCTCGCGTTAGCGGTGCTGGCTTTCGCTGGCCAAGCGCATGCCCAAAGCGGGTTCGATCGCCGCGGCGGCGACTACCTAAGATTTGAAATCCGCAATGGTGATCCCGCAGCGTGCGCCGCCCGCTGCGAGCGCGATGCACACTGCCACGCTTGGGCTTTCTCCTATCCGCGCACGGAAAGCACGGTCGCGGTCTGCTGGTTGAAGAACCGCGTGCCGCCACGCACAGAGGACAAATGCTGTATTTCTGGCGTCCGCGGCGCCGCCGTAGTTGAGCCGCGCAAAGCGCCAATCGAATATTCCATCGACCGATCAGGTGGCGATTACCGCAATATAGAAGTCACGGCTGAGGCAGATGGCGCGGCTTGCAAGGCGGCGTGCGAGGCCGAGAACAAATGCCGGGCCTGGACCTATGTGCGTCCCGGCTACATCGGACCCGGCGCACGTTGTTATCTCAAGGACAAGATTACGCGCCCGCGGCACAAGCCGTGCTGTATTTCGGGCGTGGTGCGATAACGGCCGTCAGTGCACTGCGGTGAAGAACCGCGACAGCCGCAAGCCGGAAGGCCAATCTTTTATCGGCTGCTCCCTTAGGGCGAGGTCCCAGGAACCGACCACGGCGTCCACGCGGCCGACCAGATCGTCGACCGGTAACAATCCGACGCCACCTGCGCGCACCGGCACGCGGCTGTCGGCTGAATTGTCGCGATTGTCTCCCATGACGAACAGATAGTCGGGGGGCACCACCACGTCAGGCGCATTATCGTATTCAATGCGGGTAGCCATCTTGAAGATGGAATGTTCATAGCCGCCCGGCAGCGTCTCGATATAGCGTGTGGCTGACACCACGCTACCATCCCCGACTTCTGCTTCGCCCATGCCCGCTGGACGAATGCCGACCGGCGTGCCGTTGATCCAAACGTTGCCGTTCCGCAAGCCTACGCGGTCCCCCGGCAGACCAATAACGCGCTTCACCCAGACTTGCGATCGGTCACCGGGCCAGCGGAATACGACCACGTCGCCACGTTTGGGCAGCGCGGAGAGAACACGTCGTGTTTTCGGCAGAACGAGGAACGACGGCAACGAGGCGGCGCTGTAGCCGTAAGGAAACTTTGTTGCAAGCAATTCGTCGCCGATCAGAAGTGTCGGCTCCATCGACCCTGATGGCACGTAGAACGGTTCGGCGATGGCGGTCTTTGCCGCCAGTACGATCAGCACGATAACGGCGATATCGGAAATGCTCTTGATCCAGCTGCCGCCGCGCGAGCTTTTCGGCATTTACCTCACTCCATCAGATTACGCGGTGCCGCCCACCGTGATCTTGTCCATGCGCAGGCTCGGTTGGCCGACGCCGACCGGCACGCCTTGGCCGTTTTTACCACATGTGCCAATGCCGGGGTCGAGCGCAAAATCGTTGCCAATCATGCTGATGCGGTGCAAATCGGTCGGCCCGTTGCCAATCAGCATGGCGCCCTTCACGGGTGCGCCGACCTTGCCATTCTCAATCTTGTAGGCCTCGGTGCATTGGAAAACATATTTGCCCGAAGTGATGTCGACCTGGCCGCCGCCGAAGCTGACGGCATAAAGTCCGTTTTTTACTGAGGCGATGATCTCTTTCGGGTCGTGCTTACCGGCGAGCATATAAGTATTGGTCATGCGCGGCATCGGGACATGCGCGTGCGACTCGCGCCGGCCATTGCCAGTTGGCTTCATGCCCATCAGCCGCGCGTTCTGCCGGTCTTGCATATAGCCGACCAAGATTCCGTCCTCGATCAACACGCTGCGATTGGTCGGTGTACCTTCATCATCGATGGACAATGATCCGCGGCGGGCCTGCATGGTGCCATCATCAACAATGGTGACGCCCCTTGCCGCAACTTGCTGGCCCATAAGCCCGGCAAAGGCCGATGTCTTTTTGCGATTGAAGTCGCCTTCGAGACCGTGCCCGACGGCTTCGTGCAGCATTACGCCTGGCCAGCCGCAGCCGAGCACGACATCCATTTCACCGGCAGGGGCAGGAACGGCCTGAAGATTCACCAACGCCTGCCGTATCGCCTCATCGGCCGCGCCTTGCCAGGCTTGCGGCTCAATGACTCGGTTAAAGCTTTCGCGCCCACCAAATCCATAGCCGCCGGTTTCCTGTCGATCACCGTCGCCAGCAACCACCGACACATTGAGTCGCACCATTGGGCGTATGTCGCGATAAGTTTCTCCATCGGCGCGCAAGATTTCCACCACTTGCCAACTCGCAGCGACGCTGGCGGTCACTTGCCGCACGCGCGTATCCTTCTCACGCGCATACGCATCAATCGATTCCAGCAGCTTTACCTTGGCGTCGAATGCCGGCGAACCCAGCGGATTTTCGTCGCTATAGAGTTTGCGGTTGGTCCGGCTTGGCGCCTCAGCATAAGTTCCGCTATGGCCGCCCTTAACGGCTCGCACCGCTTCAGCCGCGCGGGCGATCGCCGCTTCCGATACGTCCGAGGCGTGGGCATAGCCGACTGCTTCATCCTTCACCGCCCGCAAGCCGAATCCTTGGACCGTGTCGTAAGTCGCCTGCTTGAGCCGGCCGTTATCGAAGGTTAGGGCCTCGGCCTGGCGATATTCAAAGAACAATTCGCCATCGTCGGCGCCGTCAAGCCCGCGCCCGATAAGCTGACGCACTTTGCTGCGGTCAAGGCCAGCGCGGTCTATCAGGGAAGAGGGGAATTTCATGCTCGGCTCCGCGTCACGCGTCAGTCTTCAATAGATAATATGGGGGAAGCCGGGTCGCGAGGGGATCACGGCAGCTTGTCGTAGCCCTCGCCGAAGCCGGCGAGGCTCATCGGGAAGCCAATTCCTTCCTCTGGAGTCTGGAAGATAATGAAGGTCGCGGTCTTGCCGGTGCGCAGTTTTTTGATCAGCTCATCGTCCATGACCACTTCCGCGATGCAGCCATTGGGCAGGCAGCGCACGAAACCCGCTCGTCCGATATCGGCCTGGTCGATCTTGAGCCCTAAACCGGACGGCAGCAGCACGCCCAACGGGGCCACAACCCGCATCAGCCGGCTTTTGGCGTCTGCGGTTTTCAGCACGATGACAGTCAAGCCGACATTGGCGCGGTCTTCTGCTGTGACGCTCTGGATCAACGCGCACTGTTCGGTCTTGGCGCCGGCAGGTGTGTCGCAGCGGATCTGCCAGTCCGTGTGCACAGATTTGACGGCACCCTGCGCAAGGGCGCGGTCCGAAGCTGCGAGCGCCAGCGCCGCCACCAGCATTACGGGCGCGAGCCTTACCGCGCCGCCAAGGGCGTGCCACCCATGCTCGATAATTCGCATCATTTGATCCCTTGGCATTC
>DASSLE010000285.1:0-21120 GCA_035689725.1 Pseudolabrys sp. | reverse complement strand
GAGAGGCTGTCCGACAATAGTGGTCGCGATCCAAGCAAGGAAGCCGCCGAAAAGACCAAAAATTAAACTGGCCATTATCGTCCCTGCACACAAGCGCCATTGTGAACTACCGCAAGCAATTTTGCACCGCAAAGGCACATTGCTCGCCCTGCGTCATTATCGCGGTTGAGCCGTAGCTGGCGCGGGTTGCGCTGAGCCGGCGGCAAATCCCGTTCCTATCCCTTGCGTTCCTTGTGCGTCGATACGGTGTCGACGACGACCTCAGTATCGTCAAACGAGGGGCGCGTAGCCACCTACAGCTACGCCGCTGTTCAATCTCGGCCACAGAATTTCATTCCTTACATCGGACCTTTGGTCGCCGGGTACGACACCCGCGACGACCTCGCTATAGGTCGAGCGCCCGACCTGAAAGGTTTGGGCCTGATCTTTCAATTGACGGCAAGAGGGCGCGACCCAATAGGAGCGCCGTGGATGCGTTCAAAACGGTTTGGCTGAGCCGTCTTGCCGAACGTCGCGGAAAACGCCAGCGGCCCACGGCTGCGCGGTTACGACGACCCATAATTTCGTTAGCCGTCCGTTAGCCCATCGTGTTTGGTGAGCCTAGGTCTGCCGCTAAGTGCTTGAAATATTGGCGACCCCGGCTGGATTCGAACCAGCGACCCTCAGCTTAGAAGGCTGATGCTCTATCCGGCTGAGCTACGGGGTCGACGACACACGGTTTAGCCGCAGCAGGCGACCGGTGCAAAGATGCAAGCACCCAAAGGTACGCCGCTGTGGAAGCAGGGCTCCTCCAGCCGGAGCCGAGGTTAGAAATGCACCGTCAGACGCCGGGAGCGACCCCGAGCGGCCAGATTTTTTAGGTGATTTCCGCCGTGAAATTAATGCCTTAGACAAATTTCCTCTTACAGCTCATGTTATTTTTGAGGACGTCAATCGACCCTTTTGATCATCATATCAATTTCGGAATAAGCGCGGCATGCTCCGATGCTCGCACTGCGCCCACGGCTATGCGCTCGACACCGTCGGAACTGAAATGATATTTGCCGCGATTCGTTGCTTCCGGAGGTCTCTCCCCATGCTTCGCGTTGTTCGTGCCGGCCTTGCCGCCGCGTTGCTGGTTTTTGTTCTGGCCCCTGCGGTAGCGGCCGAGAAGCCTTTCAAGCAAAGCGCGCTCGATGAGGCGGCGATCAAGCTGGAGGCGCAGATAAAAATTGATGCCGGCACGGTGACCAAGCCCGCAGCGGCGTTGCGCCGCGATGCTGACGCCGCGTTCCAGAACAATGACTTGCGTACAGGCATGCTGGTCCTTGGCCAGCTCGTCGCCGTTGCTCCGGATGACGCCTCAGGTTGGCTGCGGCTCGGCCGTACCATCCTGCAGATCAAACCGCGCGATGAGCGCGAGAAAGCGCTGCTGCTCGATCGCGCCTCGACGGCCGCTTATATCGCTTACCAGCGCGCAGGCGACCGCAATCTGGAAGCCGACAGCTTGTCTGCCCTTGGCCAAACGCTTGCCGACCGCCAGCAGTGGCGGGCTGCGCTCGATTCTCTGCGCCTGTCGCTTGAATTGCGCGAGACCGCTGAACTGCGTGGCCAATATGAAAAGCTAAGAGCCGACCATGGATTCCGGCTGCTCGATTTTACCGTCGACTCCGACTCGGTTTCACCGCGCGCCTGTTTCCAATTTTCCGAGGAGTTGCCCGGCCGCCGCACCGATTTCTCGCCGTTTGTTGTCGTCGCGGGCATGGACCGGCCGGCGACTTCGACGAACGACAAACAGCTCTGCGTGGAGGGCCTCAAGCACGGTGAACGCTACGCGGTGACGCTACGTGCCGGGCTTCCATCTGTCGTCAAGGAAACGCTGGCGAAATCGGCGGAATTCACGATCTTCGTGCGCGACCGCAAACCATTCGTGCGCTTTTCCGGCAAGGCTTATGTGCTGCCGCGCACCGGCCAGCGCGGTATTCCGGTGCTGAGCGTCAATTCCAAAGCGGTGGCGTTGTCGATTTATCGAATTGGTGACCGCAACCTCATCGATACTCTCCTTGGCTATGACTTCCAGCGCAATTTGAGCCGCTATCAGGCGGAGCGCTTGGCCAACGAGCATGGCGCGAAGATTTGGGGTGGTGAACTTGCTGTCGAGCCCAAACTCAATACAGAAGTGACAACGGCCTTTCCGGTTGACCAGGCGGTCAAAGATCTCGGCCCCGGCGTCTACGCTATGACCGCCGAGCCTAAGGATGTCATCTCCAATGAATATGGGCAGCAGGCGACCCAGTGGTTCATCGTTTCCGATCTCGGGCTGACCGCTTACACCGCGAATGACGGCATTGATGTCTTTATCCACTCGCTGGCGAGTGCGGAGCCGCGCGGCAGCGCCGAGGTGCGGCTGATTGCGCGCAACAACGAAGTGCTTGCGGTGCGCCAGACCGACCGCAACGGCTTCATCCATTTTGAGGCCGGCCTCGCGCGGGGGGAGGGTGGCGTGGCGCCGGCCGCAATCGTCGCGAGCGAGAAGAACGACTACGCTTTCCTGAGCTTGAAATCACCTGCGTTCGATCTGTCCGACCGTGGCGTTACCGGACGGCCAGTCCCGGCTGGGCTCGATGCCTTCGTCTATACGGAACGGGGCGTCTATCGCACCGGTGAGACCGTTGCCGTCACTGGGTTGCTGCGTGACGCGCGCGGCTCTGCGGCAATGAATGTCCCGCTGACTTTCGTGATCGCGCGTCCCGACGGCGTCGAATATCACCGCGCGCTCGTGGCGGACCAGGGCCTCGGCGGCCATTCAATGAGCGTGCCGATTGTTGCATCCGCGTCCACCGGCACCTGGCGCGTCGTGGCTTACACCGATCCCAAGCGTCCGCCGGTAGGTGAAACCACGTTCATGGTCGAGGACTATGTGCCCGACCGTATCGAGTTTGATCTCACCTCGGCTGCTAAAGGAATTTCGCGCGCTGCGCCGGCGCAGCTCAGTGTCGACGGGCATTTTCTCTATGGAGCAGCGGCCTCGAATCTGGAGCTGTCGGGCGAGATAACGGTGGCCGCCGCCAAGGAGCGTCCGGGCTTTCCCGGCTATAGCTTCGGATTGTCCGACGACGAGGTGACAGCGGTCCGTCAGGAACTCGACGACTTGCCGAATACGGACGCCGCCGGCAAGGCGACGTTTCCTGTCAAACTCGACAATGCGCCCGCGAGTGGGCGGCCACTGGAAGCACAGATCACAGTGAGCATCGCGGAATCCGGCGGCCGCGCGGTCGAGCGCAAACTGACATTACCGGTCACTCCCGATGCTGCGATGCTTGGCATCAAGCCGATATTCTCCGGCCGCTCGCTCGGCGACGGCGCCAACGCCGATTTCGACGTGGTCATGGTCGCGCCCGACGGCAAAACGCTCGCGAAGAATGGCTTGCGTTACGATTTGCTCAAGATCGAGAGCAGCTATCAGTGGTACCGGCAAAACGGTCAGTGGGAATACGAGCCGGTCAAACGCACCGAACGCGTGGCCAGCGGCACCGTAGACGTTGCCGCCGACAAGCCGGCGCGTGTGTCGGTGCCTGTAAAATGGGGCCGCTATCGTCTGGAAATTACGACCGGAGAGCCGAATGGTCCGATCACATCGGTCAGTTTTGATGCCGGCTTCTATGCGGAGTCGAGCACGGACACGCCGGATCTGCTCGAAGTCGCACTTGACAAGCCCGACTACAAGCCAGGCGATACAATGAACGTGGCGGTGACCGCCCGCACGGCCGGTCGCCTCACGGTCAATGTATTCACCGACCGTCTGGTCGCCAGCCAGTCGCAGGACGTTAAGGTCGGCGCCGCGCGCGTTAGCCTGAGCGTGGGCCAGGACTGGGGCACCGGCGCCTATATGGTCGCCACGTTGCGGCGCCCGCTCGATGCGCCGGCGCAACGTATGCCGGGCCGTGCCATCGGCTTGCAGTGGTTCTCGATCGAAAAGGCTGCGCGCACGCTTGCTCTCGATATGAAATTGCCCGCGACGATGCGGCCGAGTTCAACACTGACGGTGCCGATCAAGCTTGCCGGCCTGACCGCGGGGCAGGAGGCACGCGTCGTCGTGGCTGCCGTCGACGTAGGGATACTCAATCTGACCAACTACAAGCCGCCGGCACCCGATGATTATTATCTCGGTCAGCGCCGACTCACGGCCGAGATCCGCGATCTCTACGGTCAACTGATCGACGGAATGCAGGGCACGCGCGGACAAATCCGTTCGGGTGGCGATGCTGCGGGTGCCGAGTTATCTGGCTCCCCGCCAACACAAGCACCGCTCGCGCTCTACTCCGGCATCGTCACCGTCGGTCGCGACGGCACCGCACAGGTGCAATTCAATATTCCGGCCTTCGCCGGCACCGCCCGCGTGATGGCTGTAGCATGGAGTAAGGATAAGGTCGGCAAGGCGTCCGGCGACGTAGTGGTGCGCGATCCGGTGGTGCTGACTGCGACGCTCCCGCGCTTTCTGCGCACTGGCGACAAAGGTGCGGTGCAACTCGAGCTCGACAATGTCGAAGGCACAGCTGGCGATTATAATATCGCAGTCGGTTCAGATGGCGCCGTCAAACTCGACACCGACAAACCGCAAACTCTCAAACTCGCGGCAAAACAGCGCGACCGGATTTCGTTGCTGGTTGCTGCCGCCGGTGCCGGGCCGAGTACGGTCACCGTGAAAGTGAGCGGTCCGGACCATTTTGCTCTCGAACGCAGCTACCCGCTCGACGTGCGACCAGCCACGCAAATTCTTACGCGCCGCAGCGTGCGCACGCTCGCCAAAGGCGAGACCCTCACGCTCTCGAAAGATCTGTTCGCCGATTTCGTGCTCGGGACCGGCCGGGCGGGCTTGTCGGTCGCGGTATCGACCTCGCTTGATGCCGCGACCCTGCTCAATGCGCTTGATCGCTATCCGTTCGGCTGCTCCGAGCAGATCGCCAGCCGGGCCGTAGCCATGCTCTATGTCAATGAGCTGGCGGCGCAGGCGAAGCTCGCTCCCGATGGCGAGATTGAGCAGCGGATCAAAGACGCCATTCCGCGCCTGCTGGCGCGACAGGATTCAAACGGTTCGTTTGGCCTCTGGTCGGTCGGCGGGGAAGATCCCTGGCTTGATGCCTACGTCACGGATTTCCTGACGCGCGCACGCGAGCGTGGCTTCGATGTACCAGCTGCGGCGTACACGCTGGCGGTCGATCGCCTGCGCAACTACGTCGCCACCGCTCCCGAGCCCAGCAAAAATGGCGGCCGCGAGTTGGCTTACGCGCTCTACGTTCTAGCGCGCAACGGCGCGACGCCGATCGGTGATCTGCGGTATATCGCGGACGTCAAACTTTCGGAGGTGGCCACGCCAATTGCGAAAGCGCAGATTGCGGCCGCGCTGGCGATGGTTGGCGACAAGGCGCGGGCTGATAGCGTCTATCTTGCGGCGCTCGACGCCATTTCGCCGCAACCAAAACTCGATCTCGGCCGCGCCGATTTCGGCTCTGCCCTGCGCGATGCAGCAGCGCTGGTAACGCTGGCCTCGGAAGGGCGGGCGCCGCAAAACACCATCGACGATGCAGTGCTGCGCATCGATACCGCACGCGCGCTGAGCTCGCGCACGTCGACCCAGGAAGGCGCCTGGCTTGTTCTTGCCGCCCGCGCGCTCGCCAGGCAACTCAACGCGATTTCGCTCAGTATTAATGGCGAAACACGCCAGGGTGCATTTTATCGCAGTCTGCGCGCCGACGATCTCACATCGCCATTCGCTGTAGCGAACCACGGCGAGGCCAATGTGCAGGCGGTGGTGTCGGTGAGTGGAGCGCCGCTGACGCCAGAGCCCGCCGCGGAGCAAGGCTTCAAGATCGAGCGCAGCTATCACACGCTCGATGGCGAAACGGTCGATCCAAGCAAGGCCAAGCAAAACCAGCGGTTCATCGTGGTGTTGAAGATGACTGAGCCACAGCCGCAGTTCGGTCGCGTCATCATCGCCGACTATCTGCCGGCCGGCTTTGAAATCGATAATCCACGGCTGGTGTCCTCGGGGGAGACGGGCACGCTTGCCTGGATCGCCGACGCCGAAGAGCCGGTGAACACCGAATTCCGCGACGACCGGTTTACGGCTGCTTTCGACCGCAATCAGGAGTCGCCGCCCGTGTTCACGGTTGCCTATGTGGTGCGCGCGGTATCGCCCGGACGCTACGTGTTGCCGCAGGCGATGATCGAAGACATGTATCGGCCCGACCGTTTCGCTCGTACCGCAACAAGCGCGATCGAGATCACGCCGAAATGAAACGCTGGCCGTTGATACTCGCAAGTGCCGCCGGCGTTGCCGCCACGATGGCGGTTGTCTGCGCCGCCTGGGTTTATTCGCTCGGGCCTGCGCCGCTCGGCAAGACCCTCGAATACTCGCATGTGGTTCTTGACCGCGATGGACGGCTCTTGCGCGCCTATGCAACGAGCGAAGGACGGTGGCGGCTACCAGCCATCAGGGAAGATGTTGATCCGCGCTTCTTGAAGTTGCTTTTCGCCTATGAAGACAAACGGTTCTACAGCCACATCGGCGTCGATCCGCTGTCTTTGGGGCGTGCCGCGATTCAATTTGCCACCGGCGGCCATATCGTCTCGGGAGGCTCGACGATCACCATGCAGGTGGCGCGCCTTCTGGAGCCACGCGAGCATCGCAGCCTGGGCGCCAAACTACTGCAGATCGTGCGCGCACTTGAACTTGAACGCGCACTTAGCAAGGACGAAATCCTTGCACTTTATTTGACGCTCGCGCCCTACGGCGGAAATCTCGAGGGTATTCGCGCGGCTGCGCTGGCGTATTTCGGCAAGGAACCGCACAAATTAACTTTGGCCGAAGCCGCATTGCTGGTGGCCTTGCCGCAGTCGCCGGAACTGCGCCGGCCCGACCGTTTTCCGGTGGCTGCACGGGCAGCACGCGACCGCGTACTCGATCGCGTCGCGGCTGCGGGCGCAGTACCAGACGACGAGATCGCGCGCGCCAAATCGCAAGCGATGCCGAGAGAACGCAAGCAACTGCCCATGCTGGCGCCGCACGCTGCCGATCAGGTTGTGGCGCTGGAGCGCGATCAGCGCGTGCATCGGCTCACCATCGACCGTTCCTTGCAGAAAAACCTGCAGGATCTTGCGCGCGAACGCGCGCAAGCGCTCGGGCCTGACGTTTCGGTCGCCATTCTTGCAGTCGACAATGTGACCGGCGAGGTGAGGGGGCGCGTTGCGTCCGCAGATTATTTCGACGCGCGCCGCGCCGGACAGGTGGATATGACGCAGGCCTTGCGCTCGCCCGGCTCGACCCTGAAGCCATTCATCTATGGCCTCGCCTTTGAAGATGGACTCGTCCATCCGGAAACGCTGATTGACGACAAGCCAACCCGTTACGGCAGCTACACACCCGAAAATTTCGATCTGACCTTCCAAGGAACGGTCACTGTGCGCCGTGCCCTGCAAATGTCGCTCAATGTTCCTACGATTGCGGTGCTCGGCAAGGTTGGCGTCAACCGTCTAAGCGCGCGACTGGTGCAAACCGGCGCCGCCCTGACATTGCCGAAAGGCGAAGCCCCGGGCTTGGCCATGGGTCTTGGCGGCGTCGGTGTCCGGCTGTCGGATCTGGTCATGCTCTATACAGGGCTCGCGCGGCTTGGCGCGGCACTGCCACTGACTGAGCATCAGGGCGCAGACGCGCAAAATCCCCGCCGGATGCTCGATCCGGTCGCGGCCTGGTATGTCGGCAATATTCTCATCGGCGCGCCGCCACCGGAGAACGCGCCGCACGGCCGCGTCGCCTTCAAGACTGGCACCTCGTACGGCTATCGCGATGCCTGGGCCATCGGGTTCGATGGCCGGATGACGATTGGAGTATGGGTCGGACGGGCGGATGGTGCACCGGTGCCAGGGTTGGTCGGCCGGGCTTCCGCTGCACCGATCTTGTTTGACGCTTTCGCCCGCGTGGGACTTGCGCCCGCGGCGCTGCCACGTGCGCCCAAAGGCGCGATTTTCGCCGTCAGCAATAAGCTGCCGCCACCGCTGCAACGCTTCAGCGTCAACGGCCCAAGCGAGACGGTCGAGCCACCGCGCATCATGTTCCCGCCCGATGGTGCGCGCCTGGAGATGGTTGCCGGTGGCTCATTCGATCCGGTCGCACTCAAGATTACCGGCGGTCGCGCCCCGCTTACTGTCATGGTGAATGGCGTACCTCTGGCCACACAGAATAGCCGCGGCACCTTGTTCTTCCAGCCCGATGGTCCCGGCTTCGTGCGGCTGACGGTGATGGACGCGCGTGGCGCTGCCGACAGCGTCACCGTGCGGCTGCAATAAGCATTTTGGGCGGAGCGCATGATTTCTTTCGAAAACCGGTTTCCACTTTTCGGGATCATTCGCAGCGAATGACACAGCGCGGCCTTGGGCTTATTGTCCAGGCAAGGCTGCGGATTCAGGACTCGATAGAGTGAGCATCACCACCAACGAGGTAAGGCCTTCAATTGCTCCGGCGCGCGCGCTTGCCGCCGCGCTGGACTATGCCGTGGGCTCGCATCGCCGCGCGGCGGCACTGCTCGTGGCATTCTCGTTGCTCGCTTTTCTCCCGGGCTTTTTCCAGATCCCGCCGGTGGACCGCGACGAAGCGCGCTTCGCGCAAGCCACCAAGCAGATGCTGGAAACACATGAGTATGTCGACATCCGTTTCCAGGATGAGGTGCGCTACAAGAAGCCGGTCGGGATTTATTGGCTGCAAGCTGCAGCGGTGAAAGCCGGCGAGGCACTCGGCGTGCCGCAGGCGCGCACAACAATCGGGCTCTATCGTTTGCCCTCGCTTGCCGGTGCGATCTTGGCCGTACTGTTGACCTATTGGGCAGCGCTTGCCTTCGTCGCGCGCCGGGCTGCGCTTGTCGCTGCGCTGATGATGGCGAGCTCTGTCTTGCTCGGCGTCGAAGCGCGTCTCGCGACGACCGATGCCATGCTTTTGTTCACCTCGGTTGCGGCGATGGGAGCATTGGCGCGTATCTATCTCGCCAGCCAGCGCACACCGGAGCTGAAAATCGACTGGGTCCATCCAGCGATCCTGTGGACGGCACTCGCCGGCGGCGTGCTGCTCAAGGGGCCCGTGATCCTGATGTTCGTCGGGCTTGCGGCCATCACCCTCTCGATCGTCGATCGCTCGGCGCGGTGGTTGTGGTTCCTTCGTCCGGTCGCCGGTTGTGTCTGGCTGATACTCCTCGTATCTCCGTGGTTCGTGGCGATCGTTTTAAAATCCGGGGACAGCTTTTTCGTCCAGTCGCTCGGCCACGACATGCTCGACAAGGTGACCAGCGGACAGGAAGCGCATGGTGCGCCGCCCGGGTTCTATTTTCTGCTGTTCTGGGTGACATTCTGGCCCGGCTCCGTGTTGGCGGGGTTGGCCGCGGTGACGGTATGGAAAGCACGCCGCGAGGTGGGCGCACGTTTTCTGCTCGCCTGGCTGATTCCGTCCTGGCTTGTCTTCGAAGTGGTGATGACCAAGCTGCCGCACTACGTGCTGCCGCTTTATCCTGCGATCGCAATTCTGATTGCGGGCATCCTCGAACCTGGCGAGCTCTCCAAGCCGCGTTGGATGGCGCGCGGCACGATCAGCTGGTTCCTGTTTCCGGGAGCCATTGCCATTGCGGTGTTGATCGCCTTTATCGTGTTCGGCCGCGATCTCGGTCTGGTGGCTTGGCCATTTTCCGCGCTCGCGGTGATCTTCGGTTTGTTTGCCTGGTGGCTTTATGAGGTGGACGGTGCCGAACGCTCGCTGTTGCGCGGCATGATCGCTTCGGTGTTTGTCGCGGTTACTGTCTATGCGGTGACGTTTCCGTTGCTGCCGTCGCTGTTTCCGAGCGCCGTGATCGCCAATGAAATCTACGCGACCGATTGCGAGCAGCCTCACGTCGCCTCGACATTCGCCTATCAGGAGCCAAGCCTGGTGTTTCAGCTTGGTACAGACACGCGCTTCACCGATAGTGTGGGCGCGGCCGATTTCCTGCGTTTCGGGCCTTGTCATTTCGCCTTGATTGATTCTCGCGGTGAGCGCGGCTTTGTGCAGCGCGCGGAATCGATCGGATTGCGCTATTCCTTCGTCCAGCGCGTGGAAGGGTACAATATCAGTATTGGAAAGCCGGTATCATTGGCCGTCTTCCGCTCGCAGGCGGGCCCATGACGGTCAAATGAGCGTCAAATGAGCGTCACCAACGGAGTCAATCGCGTGGAAGGCGAGGCGGTATCGACGCTGCGGCGCTGTGCGGCCAATGTCATGACGGCGCTCACTTTATTGATCCGCCCTGCGCGCGCACATGGGCGCTTCATTTCACCTCGTCAGTTGGCGATTGCGGCCGGCACCAGTGTCGCGATGCTATTGATTTTGATCGTGACGATCGATGCCGCGGCCATCCGGGGCGTCAGGCATGTACCACGCTGGATCGTTGCATTTTTTGATGACATCACGGACTACGGCAAGTCCGGCTGGTTCCTGTGGCCACTCGGGTTACTTTTCATAGCGCTTGCCGCCTTGCCGTCGGCTCTGACACCGTTTTCGCGGCGGGTGCTGGCAGCAATCATGGTGCGCGTCGGATTCCTGTTCACGGCGATTGCCGTGCCCGGCCTGTTTGTCACGATCGTCAAGCGCATGATTGGGCGTGCGCGGCCGATGGTCGGCGGCAGCCTGGATCCATACTTGTTCAGTCCTTTCGCATGGCACCCAGCCTATGCCGGCCTGCCGTCCGGGCATGCCACCACGGCCTTTGCAGTCTTGGTGGCTTTCGGGACACTGTGGCCACGCGCGCGCACGGTCCTGTTGATTTATGCATTGTTGATTGCGGTGAGCCGGGTGATGGTGAACGCACATTATCCGTCCGATGTGTTTGCTGGCGCGCTGGTCGGGATCGCGGGCGCGGTCCTGGTGCGGCGCTACTTTGCGCAGCGCCGGCTCGGCTTTGCGATCGAATCTGACGGCACAATCCACCAATATCCCGGACCCTCGCTCCGGCGCATCAAAGCGGTTGCCCGCGGGCTTCTGGCCCCATAAGACATCGCGCCATGAATACGATCGATCCGGCGGTGTCCGTCGTGGTGCCGGTGCGCAATGAGGTTGGCAATATTGCGCCACTGGTGGCGGAAATTGCCAAAGCGCTCGCTGGGCAATGGTGCTTCGAGGTCGTCTGCGTCAATGACGGCTCGAGCGACGGCACAGACGCTGAACTCAAGCGGCTGATGACGCAGCACGCGTGGCTACGTTGCGTTCGGCATAAACAGCCTTGCGGTCAATCGGCGGCCGTGCGCACCGGTGTTGCTGCGGCGCGAGCACCCGTTGTGGTGACGCTCGACGGCGATGGCCAGAACGACCCCGCGTTCATCCCGGCGCTCATTCACGCATTGGATGCCGGCGATGCGAAGGGGCCGCGCATTGGGCTGGTCGCCGGCCAGCGTGTTGGCCGCAAGGCAAGCGGTTTCAAGAAACTGCAATCGCGCATCGCCAATGCCGTGCGGGGCGCGGTGCTCCGCGACGGGACCCGGGATACCGGCTGCGGGTTGAAAGCGTTCCGCCGCGACGTGTTCCTGAGCCTGCCGTATTTTGACGGTCTGCACCGGTTCCTTCCTGCGCTGGTGCGGCGCGAGGGTTATGGCATCGGGTATGTCGACGTGGTCGACAGGCCTCGGGCCCACGGTGTGTCGAACTACGGGATGTGGGACCGGCTATGGATCGGCATACTCGATCTCGCCGGTGTTTGGTGGCTGATCCGTCGCAAAAAACGAATTCCGGAAATTTCGGAGGAGTAGCGCGTGATCCCGAAAAGCGGGCACCGATTCTCGCACAAGATCACGCGCAGCTGAAAGGAAATCTTATGCTGATCGATATCGCGAATGCCGTCGGCGGCTACCTGCATGACGTTTTCATTGGCACTGCGGATTGGGGAATTTTGATCGGCTATATCGCACAGGCGATGTTCGCGATGCGTTTTGTCGTGCAATGGATTGCGTCCGAACGAGTGGGAAAGAGTGTGGTGCCGACCGCGTTCTGGGTGTTCTCCATTGGCGGCGGAGTGATGCTGCTCGGGTACGCTCTCTACCGGAAGGATCCTGTGTTCATTGTTGGACAAGCCTTCGGCGTATTCGTGTATCTGCGCAATCTGCAATTCGTCATACGAAGCGGCGGCACTGCGGCAGCGGCGTAGATTTTTTACTCCGCGGCAGCGAGCGCAGCAAATCCGCGTTCGAGGTCCGCGATCAGATCGTCAGGATCCTCAAGACCGATGTGAAAACGGATGGTCGGGCCGCCCGGCGCCCATTTGGTAGCGGTGCGGTATTCCGTGCAGTCGAACAGGATGGCCAGGCTTTCGAAGCCGCCCCATGAATAGCCTAGGCCAAACAGTGTCAGCTCGTTTAGGAAAGCGTGCACCGATTTTTCGCTGGTCGGTTTAAGCACGATGCTGAACAACCCGCAGGCGCCGGTGAAATCCCGTTTCCAGATGCCGTGTCCCTGATCGCGTTCGAGCGCCGGGTGCATCACGCGCAAGACTTCCGACCGCTGCTCAAGCCATCGGGCCACGCGCAGGCCCGATTGATAGTGGCGTGCAAGCCGTACACCGAGCGTACGTAAGCCGCGCAGCGCGAGATACATGTCGTCCGGGCCGACACATAACCCCATCGAATAGACAGTATCTTTCAGTGCGGGCAGTGTGGCCGCGTTAGCCGACACAGAGCCGAACATGATGTCGGAGTGGCCGCCGATATATTTGGTGCCGGCTTGAATTTGCAGGTCGACGCCTTTCTCGAAGGCGCGGAAATAGAGCGGCGTCGCCCAAGTGTTGTCCATCATCACGATCGCACCCTTCTCGTGTGCGACGTTGGCGATCGCCGGGATGTCCTGCATCTCGAAACTTTGGGAACCGGGTGACTCGACGAACACCACGCGCGTGTTTGACTTGAATAGTTTAGCGATGTCAGCGCCAATCAATGGGTTGTAATAGGTTGTTTCCACGCCCAGACGTTTGAACACGCCATTGCAGAAATTTCGGGTCGGCCGGTAGACGCTGTCGGTGACAAGCACGTGATCGCCGGCGCAGGCAGTGGTGAGCAGGGCGGCCGAAATCGCTGCTAGTCCGGACGGCAGCAGCGATACGCCGGCACAAGCCTCGCCGTCGAGTTCGCGCAGAGCATTTTCCAGCGCTTCGGACGTGGGCGTACCGCGGCGTCCATAATTGTAGCGGGCGCGGTGGGCAACCTGATCTTCGGCGGTGGGATATAGCAGGGTCGATGCGTGATAGACGGGTGGATTGACGAAGCCGTAATAAGCCTTGGGATCGCGGCCAGAAGTGACCAGCCGGGTGTCAGGCTTGATCGGGCCTTTGAACTTCCTCGTCATACGAACGGATGGCCTTGTTTGGGACTGGCGCCACGTAATACCGCGGCGAAGACATGGGAGACCATATAACGTCCGCATAAGGAGCGAGCGTCAACCCCTTGACCCGGTAAGGCGATCGTTCTGAGATGCACGCGCTAAAGGGGCCATCGGGAGGGCGACGGCCGGAAAACCTGTATTGGCACCGGCGGACCGAGGCCCGGCGGCGCGAATGCTTGGCGAGATTTACAAAGCCGCACCCGAACTAGTTTTTGAAGGAACTGTCACATGAAGCGATTTGCCACCGTTCTCGGGCTCGTCGTCGCCGTTGCCGCGCAGAGCGCATCCGCTCAAACGCTGAAAGCGGTAAAGGATCGCGGCATGCTCAATTGCGGCGCCAACGGCACGCTCGCCGGCTTCGGGCTTCCCGATGCTCAGGGGAAATGGACCGGACTGGACGTGGATTTTTGCAGGGCGCTCGCCGCCGCGATCCTGAACGATGCCGAGAAGGTCAAATTCGTGCCGTTGTCGACGAAGGACCGCTTTACTGCCTTGCAGTCGGGTGAAGTGGATGTGCTGGCGCGCAACACGACGTGGACGTCGTCACGCGATACCTCGCTCGGGCTCAACTTTGTGGGCGTCAATTATTATGATGGCCAAGGCTTCATGGTGCGCATGTCGCTCAAGGTGAACTCGGCGCTCGAGCTCAATGGTGCAGCCATCTGCGTGCAGCAGGGCACCACCACCGAGCTCAACCTCGCCGACTATTTTGGCGCCGCTAAGATGCAGCTTAAGACCGTGACCTTCGCCACCGCCAACGAGGCAGTGAAGGCTTACGATGCTGGCCGCTGCGACGCCTATACCACCGACGCCTCTGCCCTCTATGCTGAAAAGTTGCGTGTCGCCAATCCGAATGAGCACGTGATTTTGCCTGAGATCATCTCGAAAGAGCCGCTTGGCCCGGTCGTGCGTCACGGGGACGACCAGTGGTTCGACATCGTAAAGTGGACACTGTTCGCCATGATCGACGCCGAAGAACTCAATATTTCTTCGAAGACACTCGATGAGGCGCTGAAGTCGAACAATCCGGAAATCAAGCGCTTCGTCGGAACCGAAGGCAACTACGGCGAACAGCTCGGCCTCAGCAAAGATTGGGCGGTGCGTATCATCAAACTCGTCGGCAACTATGGCGAGTCGTTCGAACGAAATGTGGGTCAAGGTTCGCCGCTGAAAATCGAACGCGGTCTGAATAAGTTGTGGAACAAAGGCGGCATTCAGTACGCGCCGCCGATCCGCTGACCCGGAGTTTGGACGGGGAGCCGCAGCGGTCGATTTTGCTGCGCTTCGGTCAGAAGGAGTTGTCGACGCCGCGAGCCCGACGAGGGGTGCATGTCGAGTGAGCTTTCGGCGCCGCCGCGCCCCGCGCAGGTCGTGTTCTATAATGACCCCAAGGTCCGCAGCGTCGCCTATCAGCTCGCCCTGTGCGCGGTGGTCGCCTTTCTGGTGTATGGCGCCGCCAGCAATGCGATTGAAAATCTCGCGCGCGCTCACATCGCTTCCGGATTTGGGTTCTGGAATAACACCGCTGGCTTCGACATCAGCCAGACTCTCATCAAGTATTCGGCGCGAGGCTCCACTTACGGCCGTGCCTTCTGGGTTGGCCTGCTCAATACGCTGCTGGTTGCCGGGGTTGGCATTTTCTTTGCGACCATTATCGGCTTTGTCATTGGTATATCGCGACTATCGCGCAATTGGTTGCTGGCAAAAGTTGCGGGTGGCTATGTCGAGATCATCCGCAACCTGCCGCTGCTGTTGCAATTGTTGTTCTGGTACAATGCCGTGCTTAAGGCGTTGCCGGACATTCGCGAAAGCATAGCTATCAGCGGCGGCATCTTTCTTAACAATCGCGGCCTCTTTTTGCCGCAGCCGATTTTCAAAAGCGGTTTCGGCGCGGTCGAGATCGCCTTGCTCGCCGGCATCGTCGGAGCCGTCGCGTTTTATATCTGGGCGCGCAAGCGGCAGGAGCGAACTGGGCAGCAAGCGCCGATGTTGTGGGTCGCGCTTGTGTTGGTGATGGGCCTGCCGCTCGCTGCGGTTGGCTTCACCGGTTTCCCGCTTGGCTTCGAATTTCCACAGGCCGGGCGCTTCAATATTACCGGTGGCGTCGAAATCCTGCCGGAATTCGCGGCGCTGCTATTCGGCCTCTCGATCTACACTGCGGCATTTATTGCCGAAGTTGTACGCGCCGGCATCCTGGCGGTGTCGCGCGGTCAGAGCGAGGCGGCCTATTCGCTCGGGCTTCGGCCGGGACCGACGCTCCGGTTGGTCGTGGTACCGCAGGCTATGCGGGTGATTATCCCGCCACTGACCAGCCAATATCTCAATCTGACCAAAAACTCCTCGCTGGCGGTGGCGATCGGCTATCCCGATCTGGTGCAGGTGTTTACTGGCACCGTACTTAATCAAACCGGCCAGGCGGTGGAGGTCGTCGCCGTCACGATGTTCGTGTATCTCGTCATCAGTCTCGGCACCTCGCTGCTGATGAACATTTACAATAGTCGCATGGCCTTGGCTGAGCGGTGAGGGCGCCCACATGACCATGGCCAAAGGCGATCTTGTCGTCACCGAATTGGCATTCGTACGCCAGGCCAACATTGCGCCGCGGCCGCCGCCCGCCGCGATGACTGGCGCACTCGGGTGGCTGCGCGAAAATCTTCTGTCGACGCCGTTCAACATCGCGCTCACGATATTGATCGCGTTGCTGTTTGCCTGGGCTATTCCAGAGCTGGTCAAATTCCTGCTGATCGATGCGGTGTGGAGCGGTAGTGACCGTGACGCGTGCCTTGAATCCGTACAGCATCGCGAAATCGGCGCCTGCTGGCCATTCGTTTGGGAACGGCTGCCTTACTTCGTCTACGGGTCCTATCCGATTTCCGAGCGTTGGCGCGTCGATGGTTTTTTTGTAATGCTGGCGATAGGCATTGTTTGGCTGTTGTGGCTTAGCGCTCCTCGCCGTGATCTCGCCGCCGTTTATTTCTTTATGGTATTGCCTGTCGCGTCGTTCATCCTGCTGACTGGCTGGGCAGCGATCGGCCTGCAGCCCGTGGACACAGTCCTGTGGGGCGGTGTGCTGGTGACCATCGTGGTCGCCTCGGTTGGCATCGTAGTTTCGCTGCCACTCGGAATACTTCTGGCGCTCGGCAGGCGTTCGCACATGCCAGTGGTGCGATCCCTGTCAGTGATCTTCATCGAGTTCGTGCGCGGTGTGCCGCTGGTGACCGTGCTGTTCATGGCCGGTGTGATGTTGCCGCTATTCATGCCGGAGCAGCTATCGCCCGACAAACTGGTGCGCGCCCTGGTCGGCATTGCGCTGTTTGCATCCGCCTATATGGCGGAAGTCGTTCGCGCGGGTCTGCAAGCCATCCCAAAAGGCCAGTACGAGGGCGCCATGGCGGTGGGCCTGCGCTATTGGCTAATGATGCGGCTGATCGTGCTGCCGCAAGCGCTGAAAGTGACGATCCCGAACATCGTCAACACTTATATCGGCCTGTTCAAGGACACCACGCTCGTCTTCATCGTCGGCATATTCGATCTCCTGCGTACGATCGAAGTGGCACGCATCGATCCCAAATGGGCAACGCCGGTAACCAGCACGACCGGCTATGCCGTTGCCGCGATCTTTTATCTCGTTTTCTGCTACGGCATGTCGCGCTATGCGCGCGCGATGGAGGCTCGCCTCGCCAAAGGCGATCGACGTTAAAGGACAACCATGAGCTCCGCAGGAAACCACGGATCACTGCTCAAGCCGGCGAAGCTCAATACGGCAATTGCCATAGAGATTACCGACCTGAACAAATGGTACGGCGATTTTCACGTATTGCGCGATATCAATCTCAAGGTCCTCGGCGGAGAGCGCATCGTTATTTGCGGACCATCTGGGTCTGGCAAATCGACCATGATCCGCTGCATCAATCGTCTGGAAGAGCATCAGGCCGGTCGCATTCTCGTCGATGGCCTTGAGCTGACCGCGGATCTGAAGAAAATCGATGAGGTGCGGCGCGAGGTCGGCATGGTTTTCCAGCACTTCAATTTGTTTCCGCATCTCACCGTGCTGGATAACTGTACACTGGCGCTGATCTGGGTGCGCAAGATGCCGAAGGCGCCGGCCGAAGAGGTGGCGCTCCACTATCTTGAGCGTGTGAAGATCCCCGAGCAGGCCAACAAATACCCCGGCCAGTTATCAGGTGGCCAGCAACAGCGAGTCGCAATTGCGCGCGCCTTGTGCATGAACCCGAAGATCATGTTGTTTGACGAGCCGACCTCAGCGCTGGATCCCGAGATGGTCAAGGAAGTGCTCGATACGATGGTGGCACTCGCCCATGACGGTATGACGATGCTGGTCGTAACGCACGAAATGGGCTTTGCCCGTCAGGTGGCGAACCGCATTGTGTTCATGGACGAGGGCCAGATTGTCGAGGCCAATGCGCCGGAGGAGTTCTTCGCTCGTCCGAAGCATGAGCGTACAAAGCTTTTTCTGAGCCAGATTTTGCGCTGACCGATATCGCGTGCTCAGTCTTTTTTGACCGCGACGTCAGGGCGCGCGCCCCATTCCGACCAGGAGCCGTCATAGATGCGCGGCATCTTCTTGCCGAGGGCATCGAGCCCCATGGCAAGGATGACGGCGCTGACACCCGAGCCACAGGTAGTGATGATCGGCTTGTCGGTATCGACGCCTGCTTTCTTGAACGCGGCGGCGATCTTGTCGGGGGAGGCCAGGCGTCCGTTCTCTACTATTTCTGTTGAAGGCACGCTGTGCGCGCCCGGCATGTGACCTGACCGCAGGCCGGGGCGTGGTTCGGGCTCGCTGCCGGCAAAGCGCCCGGCCGAACGAGCATCGACCACCTGGGCGCTTTCATCATTGAGCGCAATCTGCACGTCGGTAAGCATCGCGACCGCGCCGGTGTCCATGCTGGCATTGAATTTACATTTCGGTCGTTTCACCTCGCCGGTCTCGGTTGGGCGCCCTTCCTGTTTCCAGGCTGGCAGGCCTCCATCGACAATAAATACATTGCGCGCACCGAAAATCCGGAACGTCCACCACACGCGCGGCGCAGAAAAGAACCCGCTGCTGTCATAGATGACGATGGTATCGCTCTCAGCGATGCCGAGAGCGCCGGCCGCTTCGCCGAATTGGTCAGGTCCGGGCAGCATATGCGGCAAGTCGGTGGAATGGTCGGCGACCGCGTTGATGTCGAAGAACACCGCGCCTGGAATATGCGCTGCGCGATATTCGGCCTTGGCGTCGCGCTTCTGCGTCGGAAGATGGTAAGAGCCATCGACGATGGCGACGTCTTTTTTGCCGAGTTGGCTGGCGAGCCATTCGGTTGACTTGAGCCAGCGGCTTGCGGGGTTTGCTGCGTTCATGGATGCGGCCGATCGCTAGTATCAATGCGCACCATTGCCCAATCGTTCCTTGAGGGCAACTAGGCGAGGGCGAGCCGCACGCGGCGGTTTTGTTTGCCCTTTTTTTCGATCTGCGTGACACGAACGGCGCCGATTTCGCCCGTGGTGCGGACATGGGTGCCGCCGCAGGGTTGCAAATCGAGGCCGGCGATTTCAATCAACCGCACGCGGCCCGTGCCCATTGGTGGCTTCACCGACATGGTCTTGACCAGGCCCGGGTTGGCATCGAGCTCGGCGTCGGTGATCCACCGGCTGCTCACCGAAGCATTGGCAGCAATCATTTCAGCAACTTTTGCGGTGATGGCGTCCTTGTCGAGCCCGGCTTCCGGGATGTCGAAGTCGAGGCGGCTTTCAATGTCGCCGACCGAGCCGCCAGTTACAGCGTAGGGCAGCACGGCGGAGAGGAGGTGCAGCGCTGTGTGCATGCGCATGCGCGCGTAGCGTTTATCCCAGTCGATCACGGCGGTGACTGCATCACCGACCTTGAGCATCGGGCCGCCGGCCGCCGGTACATGGGTAATTTCGCTCTTTGCGGCATCAGTATAAATGGCCGTCTCGATCGGAATGTGCAAACCGTTCTCTGTCGTCAACGCGCCGGTGTCGCCCGGCTGTCCGCCTGAGGTCGCATAGAATATTGTTCGGTCGAGCACGATGCCACCTTGTTCGGTCAAGGAAACGACACGCGCTGCGCAGCTCTTGAGATACGAATCGTCGCGGAACAGACACTCCGTCGGCATTGTCAGTTCTTTTCGAACGGCGGTTTGATGTCTGATTTTCGTTCAAGCCAATGCGGCACCGGTAACTTCTTTGAGCGCAAGAACTCCGGATTGAAAAGTTTCGACCGATAGCGTGTCCCGGAATCGCAGAGGATCGTAACGATTGTCTTGCCGGGACCTAAGTCCTTTGCCAATCGGATTGCGCCGGCGATGTTGATGCCGGAGGAGCCGCCGAGGCAGAGGCCCTCGTATTCGAGCAGATCGAAGATGAGAGGCAGCGCCTCTTCGTCGGGAATGAGGTAGGCCTTGTCGACTTTTATGCCGTCGATGATCGGCGTCACGCGGCCGAGCCCAATACCTTCAGTTATAGAGCCGCCTTCGGTTGCTTTTGCCTGGCCATCCTTGAACAAATGATACATCGCCGCGCCCCGTGGATCGGCGACACTGATTGTGATGCTCTTATTTTTTTCTCGTAGGAAGCTTGAGGCGCCTGCGATCGTCCCGCCGGTACCGATGGCGCAAATGAAGCCGTCGATGTGTCCGCTGCACTCCTCCCAGATTTCCGGACCGGTTGAGACGTAGTGAGCCTTGCGGTTGTCGAGATTGTTCCACTGGTCGGCGAAGATGACGCCGTTCTTCTCGGTTTTTTTTAGTTGTTCGGCCAGGCGCCGCCCAACGTGCTGGTAGTTGTTCGGATTGGAATACGGGGCAGCGGGAACTTCCACCAGCTCGGCCCCGCACAGCCGCAGCATGTCCTTTTTTTCCTGGCTTTGGGTCTCCGGTATAACGATCAGCGTCCGATAGCCGCGTGCATTGGCAACCAGCGCCAGACCAATGCCGGTATTGCCGGCAGTCGCTTCCACCACGAGCCCGCCTGCACGCAATTCGCCACGCTTTTCCGCCTCGAGGATCATCTGCCGGCCGGCGCGATCCTTCACCGAACCACCGGGATTCATGAATTCGGCCTTGCCCAGGATCGTACATCCGGTCGCCTCGGAGGCCCGCTTTAGCTTCACAAGCGGCGTATGGCCGATGGCTTCGATGATGCCGTTGCGGATTCGCATGCCGGGTTCCGAGCCTGGTGGGATATTTGAACCTAGTGGAGGCCCAATGGCCCTACAAGCGCCAACGCCAGACCGGCCGGAAACTAGACCTGAAATTTCCGCCGATATAGGGCGATTGCAGTAATTTCGGAAACGTCTCCGAAACCATAACAGCGCAATAGCCGGCGCGGGAATAAGCACATTCATTAGTTCTTTTCCGGGGCGGGGTTATTCGAGCGACTGGGGACCAATATCCAGAGCTTGGGTCCTCGGGAGATTGGCTAGCCAACCGATGACCCTCGACGTCCACACGCTGTTCCTGGTGACGATCTACGTTGAAGCCATCCTCGGCTTGCTGCTGGCGGACCGTTCGCAATCAAAAATACGCTCAAGCGTGTACGCGAGGGGACCTATGTGCCGCACGGCCTGCGCGCCACGGCGGCAGTGCGACTGATCGAAGCGGGCTGATCCGAGGATCAAGCCGCCGCGATCGCCGGCCACCGTGATCTCAACGTGCTGCGCAACTATTTGCGCGGGGTTA
>DASSLE010000284.1:0-6519 GCA_035689725.1 Pseudolabrys sp. | reverse complement strand
CCGATTTGGAACATCTTCTGGTTGGCCCACTCTAGGTGACGATGCCGCCAGCGAGGAATGAGCCGTCCGTGATGCAAGCGGCCGATCCCAAGTTGAGAAATCCTCTTATCCGTGAAGGGTTCGGATTGTGCAGCGATGTCCGCTTTTTCGGTCGCTCTTGGGGGGTAAAGCGGACATACCCTTTTGCACCGCACATGTCTGCTTTTGACCTAAAGCGGACATGGCCTGTTGCACTGCACATGTGTGCTTTTGGGCCAGAAGCGCCAGGGAGGTCGCAATGCGCAATCTGTGTATCGGTCTGATTGCAGTCGCATTTATGTGCGCCGATCTGGAGCTTGCAATATAAGGGGGTGGTCTGCGCGGTTCGAGGCGCTGTCGGTCTACAACATCGGAATATCTCGGGGAGGTTGGGATGAAAATTCGATACCTTCTCTATACATTCCTATTCAGTACACTACTGCTTGCTGGCGTCGTGATGATAATCGCGGTGAAACTTCGCACCGTTGATACACGTGTAGTGGACGCGCAGGAGCGACGACTCTCCACATATAAACTTGCCGACGAGCTGCGTCAGTCATCAGATGACCTGACACGGTTTGCGCGTGCTTATGCTGCAACAGGCGACGACCGATTTGAAAGATATTACTGGCGAATCCTTGATATCCGTAACGGCGTCTCCACCAGGCCCGAAGGCTACGATGGGATATATTGGGACCTGGTCGTCACGGGTGCGCTCCACGAGCCCCCCGCCGGTAAAGCTGGGGCGTCGTCCTTGCAAAGCCGAATGGTTCAGGCCGGCATCACGAGTGACGAGTTTGCCAAGCTCAAGGAGGCCCAGAAACATTCGGACGATCTAGTTAACCTCGAAAGAATTGCGATGAATGCCGTCAAGGGACGTTTTGACGACGGAACTGGAAATTTTTCGCGCGTGGCGGCGCCTGATCGGGCCATGGCGATGAGCCTCCTTCAGGGAAATCGCTACTATGCGGCAAAAGGACAAATTATGACGCCAATTGGTGAGTTCATAAACATGATCGATCGCCGGACCGACTCTGAGCTGTCGACTCTGAACCGCCAGTCCCGGCAATTATTGACAGGCGTCCTCCTGACAAGCTTGGTGCTGTTTGGCGTCGTTGCTGCCATGGTCTGGACGCTGCAGTCCCGCCTCGTCCGCCGAAGCGCATTCCTTCTAAGCACGGTCAACAAAATCGGCGCTGGTGACCTCTCCGCACGCAGCGACCTTTCCGGCAATGACGAGATCAGCGTATTGGGGACGGCAATCGACTCCATGGCCGGCCGTCTATCCTCGGCAATCAGCGACGCACTGCGTAATGCCAAAGAGATCGCCGCCCGCGATCGCGAGCAGGAAATGCATTCCGAACTAGCGCGCGCTTCCAAACTGACGACTTTGGGCACGATGGCAGCGTCCATTGCCCACGAATTGAAGCAGCCGCTGGCCGCGATCGTTACGAACAGTAGTGCCGCGCAACGCTGGCTGTCACGTGAGCACCCTGACCTCGACGAAGCCCGTGCCTCACTGAAAAACATCGTGGCGGACGGTCATCGCGCAAGCGAGGTGGTCGACAGCGTGCGGGCGATGTTCAAGAAAGATACCCAAGACAAAACACAGTGTGACATCAACGAGCATGTGCGCGAGGTACTCGCGCTTTTGAGGAGCGAGCTGAAAAGCAACAAGATATCGGTAGAAACCGCTCTGTCTGACAACCTTGCGCAAATCCCCATTGACCGGGGCCAGTTGCAGCAAGTCCTTATAAACCTAGTCATGAATGCGGTGGAAGCGATGGAGCTAGTGCATGACCGACCGCGCGTGCTGCGAATCCGGTCGAAAAATGACGCTGGCGACGTCGTAGTAACAATCGAGGATTCTGGACCTGGCATCGACGCGGACGATCCTGAGTCGATCTTTCAGCCGTTCTTTACCACAAAATCGAGCGGCGTAGGACTGGGCCTATCGATCTGCCGGTCTATTGTCGAGGCACACGGCGGACGGCTATCCGCGGCTGCAGCCAAACCGTATGGATCGATCTTTCAAGTCGTTCTGCCTCGATTCGAGCGCCTGATCGCGCAAAAGCACCCGCTCGTGGTCCCAACTGCTTGCTGTGACACGCATCTTGCCGTCATGCAGCCGCTCGACGACCAACGTAAGCCGGTTTGACGTTGCAAGGCGCTCAAGAACCTTGTCGAGCGAAAAAGTCGGGGAGGCCACACGAAATTTTGGAGGGACACTGGCGCCCACATCGGATCGTTGTGATTGAATTTCCCAACATGGCCGCCATCAAAGCTTGGTACAGCTCGCCGGAATATGCGCCATTGCTTGCAATGCGTCAGCCTGCTGCAACCGATCATCTCGTTGCCGTTGAAGGGACGTGAAGATTGACAATGTCCGCTATTGGCCCAAAGCGGACATAAGCTAGTGCACCGCACATGTCTGCTTTTAGGGGAACGCGGACATGGCTTTTTGCATAGCACATGTCTGCTTCTGACCCAAAGCGGATATGTGCGAATGCTCACCAAGTCGTGATTGCGCGCAGACGCCCGCGTCGGCGCAAACTCCCAAGACATGGAACCGCCGGGCTAAAGTTGCGTCCGGTGCTTTGACATCAAAGGAGTTCTGATCATGAAACGGATCAGTCGTACAGCTTGCGCGCTCGCGCTGTCGTCCGCGTTCATCGTTTCTCCGGTGTTGGCCCAGCAGATCACCGGCACGCCTGGCTCGCCCAGCGCCACTATGACAATTGATGGAAAGCAGCTTCCGCCACCACCTCCGAAATTCGAAGGCGTGATTACTGAAGATGCCAAAGACTCGAAACCTTATTGGCCGCCAACGGTCGTGCCCCCCAAGGGCGCGCCGAATGTGCTCCTGATCATGACCGACGACCAAGGCTATGGTGTAACGAGCACCTTCGGTGGCGTCATTCCCACTCCTACAATGGATCGGATCGCGAACAGCGGGCTGCGCTACACGCAGTTTCACTCGACGGCGCTTTGCTCTCCTACGCGCGCCGCGATCATCACCGGCCGTAACCATCATTCTGTCGGCTTTGGCCAGGTCTCTGAATTTGCGACCGGCTTCCCAGGTTATGACTCCATCATCACTCCTGACAACGCGACTATCGGAAGGATCCTCTCAGAGAACGGATATGCCACCTCGTGGTTCGGTAAGAACCACAACACGCCAGCGTTCCAGTACAGCCCGGCCGGACCCTTCGACCAGTGGCCGAGCGGTCTAGGCTTTCAGTACTTCTATGGCTTTATGGGTGGCGAGTCGGACCAGTGGACCCCGTACCTGTTCAGCGATCACACCCCGGTATATCCGTGGGTCGGCAAGCCCGGTTACAACCTCATCACCGACATGGCCGACGATGCCATTCGGTACATGAAAGAGTTGAACGCGTCGGCTCCTGACAAGCCCTTCTTCGTCTATTACGTGCCTGGCGCAACGCATTCGCCGCATCAGCCGACAAAGGAATGGATCGAGAAGTTCAAGGGCAAGTTTGACATGGGTTGGGAGAAACTGCGCGAGCAGATTTTTGCCAACCAAAAAAGGCTTGGTGTTATTCCGGCCAACACACAGCTCACGCCGTGGCCAGATGACTTGCCGAAGTGGGACTCGTTGTCAGCGGTGAAGAAGAAGATCGTCGCGCGCGAGGCCGAAGTATTTGCAGCCTATGCCGCCTATACCGACTACGAGATCGGCCGCGTGGTCCAGGCGGTCGAGGACATGGGCAAGCTCGACAATACCCTCATCATCTACATCAGCGGTGACAATGGCACGAGCTCTGAAGGCTCGATGATGGGCGCACCGAACAATATGACCGTCTATAACGGCATCCTCGAACTGCCAGAGGCCGAGTACCTGCGCTATTACGAGTCTTGGGGCTCAGATAAAACCTATCCGCACATGGCGGTGCCGTGGGCGTGGGCGTTTGATACGCCGTTCAAATGGGTGAAGCAGGTGGCCTCTCACTTTGGCGGGACCCGCCAGGGCATGGTGATTTCGTGGCCTGGTCACATCAATGATCCGGGGGGCATCCGCAACCAGTTCCACCACATGATCGACATCATGCCGACAATCCTCGAAGCGACAGGCATTCAGGCGCCCGACACCGTCGACGGGATCAAACAGAAACCGATCGAAGGCGTGAGCATGATGTACACGTTCGATAAGGCCAACGCCAACGTGCCATCGAAGCGTGACACGCAGTACTTCGAGATATTTGCGAATCGCGGCATCTACCACGACGGCTGGTACGCTGCCACGACGCCGCCAGCTCCGCCATGGGCCCTCGGCACGGCGAAGCTGCCGGATGTCCTCGACTACAAGTGGGAACTCTACAACATCGCCGAAGACTTCTCACAAAACGACGACCTCGCCGCCAAGAATCCCGACAAGCTTAAGGAGATGCAGGCGCTGTTCGTGGCCGAGGCGAACAAGTATCAGGTGTTCCCGCTGGACAACTCGGTTCTGCCGAGGCTGCTCACGCCGCGCCCGAGCGGTACGGCTGGGCGCACAACCTTCACCTACCAAGGTGTGAACGTGGGCATCCCCACGGGCAACGCACCTAGCCTTCTGAACCGCGACTACACGATCACGGCGGAGATCACCACTCCGAGGGCCGGAGCGGAGGGCATGATTGCCACGATGGGTGGTCGCTTCGGCGGTTATGCGATGTACCTGCTCAAGGGCAAGCCGGTCTTTGTCTACAATCTACTCGACCTCAAGCGCTACCGCTGGGAGGGCGGTGTCGGCGCGCGCGATTGGGTGGGAGCCTCACTAAAGCCGGGCAAGCACACCATCGTGTTCGACTTTAAGTACAACGGTCCCGGACTCGGCAAAGGCGGCACCGGCGTGTTGACAGTCGACGGCCAGGTGCTCTCGCGCCAGACAGTAGAGCATACCATTCCGTTCATCATGTCCATCGACGAGTCGTTCGATATTGGACTTGATACCCGGACGGCAGTGGACGACAGCTACAAGCTGCCGTTCCGCTTCACTGGAACGATCGACAAACTGACTTACAAGATTGGCAACGAGCAGCTGGCTGCTGATGATCGAAAGGTGATGCAGAAAGCACTCGCCGGTGCTCGTGATTAAATCACGGAGACCTAAGCGCGATGTCCGCTATTGGCCCATAGCGGACATCCTTAGTTGCACCGCACATTTCCGCTTTCGGGGGTAAAGCGGACAAAGCTTTGATTGGCTTTATGTCCGCGGCGAGCTAAAGGCGGTATATGCACTGCTTGGCGAGGTCGACCTTGTGGGCATTGTCGAACTGCCAGACACTGCGCGTGCAATGCAGACATCGGCGGCCTTGACGAAGCTGCTTGGCGTCGACTTCACCACCGCACCCGCGCTGACGATTGAAGAGTTCGACAAACTCATGGGCTAGTCAGCGTGGCGCAGGCACTGCTTCCCGGCGGGTAGGTTGCTCGGCTCGATTTGACCCCTATGGGCGGTACTATTAAACGCGAGGAATGTGCGGACGTTTTACCAATCGACTGACTTGGCGCGAAATTGTCGCGCTGTATCGTTTGTCCGTTCCGGCCACTCCCGAGCGGAATTTGCCAGCGCGCTATAACATTTGTCCCACCGACACGATTGACGTGGTGATTGAACGCGAGGGAAAGCGCGAGCTGATGCCAATGCGCTGGGGGCTGGTGCCGTCGTGGTGGAAAAAGACGGCAAAGGAAGCTCCGGCCACCTTTAACGCGCGTGCCGAGACGGTGGTCGAAAAGCCAACATTTCGCTCCGCGTTCATGCGCAACCGCTGCCTAATTCCGGCATCGGGCTATTACGAGTGGTTGAAAACAC
The DNA here is from genome assembly GCA_035689725.1 of Pseudolabrys sp. GTDB lineage: Bacteria > Pseudomonadota > Alphaproteobacteria > Rhizobiales > Xanthobacteraceae > Pseudolabrys. The sequence continues at coordinate 686 of DASSLE010000284.1, read as the reverse complement.
CGACCGGCAAACAGCCATACTACTACACGGCGCGAGACGGCTCACCGCTGACATTCGCCGGATTGTGGGATGAGTGGAAAGACATTGAAACGGGACAGCCGTTGATGTCCTGCACCATGATAGTCACCAACGCTAATGACCTTGCTGCCACGGTGCATGACCGGATGCCGGTATTGTTGCAGCCAAGAGATTTTGATCGCTGGCTGGCTGTTACAGCCGGGACCGAATTGCTTAGGCCAGCACCTAGTAATTATTTGCAAGTGTGGTCGGTATCGAGGCGGGTGAACAGCTCACGCGCACCGAGTGACGACCCGACGCTGATTGATCGCGTTGCGGCATAACCAGATTTAGACCGAGTGCCAATACGTCAGATTGGAGTGCGGAGCGGCTAGGCTGCGCTAGCGGCACTTTTATTGACCAATCTCAAAGCGGTCCGATGTAATCTAATTACATACAATATCAACAGCGGTGATTGCGTGGGTGATTCCGGCAAGAGTTATCGCGTGAACTGGCGGAGCCGCGTTCGGCCCGGATCTGCCGAATCATATGCATTCGCAACAATTTGTGTCGTTATTGCCAGCCTCGCACGCTGGGGACTGGGACAGCTCAGCGAAGGTATTCTAGTTTTTCCGACTTATTATCCCGCAGTACTTTTTGCGACCCTGGTTGGCGGCGCAGGGGCTGGC
>DASSLE010000283.1:0-14212 GCA_035689725.1 Pseudolabrys sp. | reverse complement strand
TATTTACCACTCTCGACAATGTTCAAGAGCGAGAACGTTTCAACCAGCATCGCGAAAGCGCATGAATTGAGCGACTACTGTGGTCTGCCTGTGCATGAACTTGTCGCTTTTCGCGCCGAGCGATTGATTGTCCACGAATTGCTCATTCACGTGACCACCAGTCTTTCTGTCCCGGACGGCGGAGATTACGAGGACTTGGGCCGAAGCTTTCGTGAAATCACTACAACGATTCTCAATCGATATGTTGAGCCCCATCGAGCGAAATTAGTACAAGTTTTCGAGCAGTTGAGAAGCGCAGCTTCTGTCATGATTGAGCGGGAGCTTGCAAAAGCGTTCGCCGACCCAAGACCGGTAGTCGAAGCCGATGGAGGAAGCCGGTGGCGCCGACTATTCGCCTTTGGCAAGCCAAAAAAAAGACCGCTCGTTCCGATGGAGACTGGCGCAGAGCGCGACCGACGAATTGTTTTTGAATGGCGGAAAAAATCGGAAACAGCGAACAACCGGTTGGAGGAAGCCTGTTTTGATGCATTGAACAGGATCGCAACGGTGGTCATGAGTCGGCACGGCCGGCTTTTTGGCGATAACGCGCTGCTCACGGAACTTGCCGTCACATTGGTCTGCAATGACTATGGCAGCGAAGTCATTGGGAACGCCATCGTTCCATTTATTCAAGAAGCGGTTTCACGCGAAGGTTATCGGCTATTGCCGCGGCAAGAGAAGCCGGTTGTTATGAACGTCAAGGGTGCGTCGGCGTCCGGCAAAAGCACGATGCGGCCGCTGCAGCGAATCCTGGCGGGGAAACTTAATTTCCCTTGGGAAGAGTTTGCGCTGATCAGCCCCGACATTTGGCGGAAGTTTCTTCTGGACTACGGGTCGTTAGGTCCCGCCTACAAATATGCCGGTATGCTGTCAGGGCACGAGGTCGAGATCATCGACCAAAAGCTCGACCGCCGTATGGCAGCTAGAGCTGCCAGAGGAGAGATGTCGCACCTACTGATCGACCGCTTCCGTTTTGATAGTTTTGTACCCGAATTGGAAGACAAGGGGTCCAGTCACTTGCTGACGCGGTTTGGCGATCTGGTTTATATGTTTTTCATGATTACGCCGCCGGAAATGACCGTCGAGCGCGCTTGGACGCGAGGACTGAAAGTCGGCAGGTACAAGGCAGTCGAAGATCTCCTGGCTCATAATGTTGAAGCCTATACCGGCATGCCCGAGTTGTTTTTCACCTGGGCGCTGGCCGCCGGAAAGCGAGTCCACTACGAGTTTCTTGATAATAGCGTCCTGGAAGGCCGCCCTCCACGTACTGTAGCATTTGGTTGGAATGGAGAAATGACCATCCTGGATATTAAAAGCATGCTCGATATCGAAAGGTTCAGGGGAATAAATATTCGCGCTCAGAAGCCCGAGGAACTTTATCTCGATAAGAACTTGGCACCGGAGCGTAACGTTGAATTTCTGAAGCGATGCGCACGCTGGATTCCGATCATTAATTTCGCCGATTATAAAACGGGCCAGGTCTATGCGCGGCTGAAACATGGCAAATGGGCATGGCGCGACGATGAACGGTTCGCCTCCGCGCTCAATGATCCCGATGCCAAGGCCGGTCTAGAGGCGATCGCTTCAAATGACTATGATTTGACCGCTTGCACGAAAGTAGATCGGACGAAGCTGGATATAGACAAAGCGCACACCCTGGGCACTTGGGGTGAGGCAACCAGGACCGAGTTCGGAACATTAGCAAAGAATCTAACGGCGGCAGAGTGCATTGGACGCACGTGTGAACCCAAAGGGCAGCAATAATGGAGCCGGTCGGCGGCAAGCACCCCGCAACGTGCTCGGCGAGCCGCTTGAAGCCTGCTCAATCAAACCCATGGCAGGGTTTTATCGGGACGGCTGCTGCAACACTGGGCGAGAGGACATTGGTAGCCATACGGTTTGCGCCGTGATGACTTCCGCGTTTCTCGATTTTTCCAAATCGCGCGGCAACGATCTTTCGACACCGGTGCCGCAATTCGGCTTTCCAGGCCTGAAACCCGGTGACCGTTGGTGCTTATGTGCACCCCGCTGGCAGGAAGCATTCGAAGCAAGCCAAGCCCCCCGCGTAGTCTTGCGCGCCACTCACGAGGCTACTCTGGCCTACTGCTCGCTCGCCAATCTCAAACGCTTCGCAGTGGACCTGGCGTGACTGCGCGCAAAAATGAAGTATTTCTTGATGGGCAAAGCTGAGACCGCCGGACGGTCCTTCGTGCCACCGAAAGTAGCCAATACGCGCGCGGCTCATGATTAATCCCCGCTCGGCGCGGATTGGAAAGAGCAGTGCCATTATTCGAAACAAGGTGAGACGGTTACACGCACTCACCGCTATGGCGAAGCGCAACTGGTTTCTGCAAAAATCAGGAACTAATGTCTGCGGTGAGCCTAATATACGTTATGATTGCTGCAAAAAGGCAACACGGTTGCACATAGCGGGCGACCAATTCGCTTGTCGCTAGCCTTGACTGATCTAAAGTTTGAATGCGGCGAAGCAAGACCATAAACCGATTCGACGCTTTGCTCGCTCTGTCTAAAACCCGCTCGTTTGCCTAGTGGCCGCTACCTGCTTCCAGTGTGCTAGTTTTCATCGTTAAGATGTACCCTGAACAAGACCGGGGAAGGCAGATCATGCATTTTCGTACGAAAACGGTTGCAGTTTGCACCGCGCTGGCAATCACGGCAGCCACCGATATCCGCGCCGAGGTCAGCGAAATCACAGTTGCTCAGCAATATGGCGTCAGCTTCCTCCCGTTGATGGTGATGGAGAAACAGACACTGATCGAAAAGCACGCGAAGCAGTTGGGCCTAGGCGATATCAAGGTGACCTGGACAAAGGTCGCCGGTCCGAGCGTCATGAACGATGGCCTAATCTCCAACACAATTCACTTCGCCGCGCAGGGTGCACCGTCATTGATCACGCTCTGGGACAAGACGCACGGCCAGATCAAAGGCGTGTCTTCGATGACCACCTATCCGCTCTACTTGATAACGCGCAATCCGGACGTCAAGACCGTCAAGGACTTCACCGACAAGGACAAGATCGCCGTACCCTCGGTTAAGATCTCGACGCAGGCGATCATGCTGCAAATGGCGGCGGCGAAAGCCTTCGGCGAAAAAGACTTCGCCAAACTCGATCCGTTGACAGTGACGCTCTCGCATCCCGACGCGACGCTCGCCTTCATAAACAACACAGCCGGCGTCAATGCGCACTTCTCGTCCTCGCCGTTCTACGAGCAGGAAATCAAGGCGCCCGGCGCGCATCTGGTAACCACCAACTATGACATCCTCGGGGGGCGCGCCACCGCGGTCGTGATCACTGCCAACGGCAAATTCCGCGACGCCAACCCGAAGGCCTATAGGGCTTTCTATGATGGTTTGAGCGAGGCGATCGACACCATCAACAAGGACAAGCGGGCGGCGTCTAAGCTCTATCTCGAGGCGGCGCACGACACCAAGAATTCGGTCGATGATATTTTCGCCATCATCAACGACAAGGACTACGCCTATACGCTCAAGCCGGAGAAGGTCTTCGCCACCGCGCAGTTCATGGCGAAGATCGGCTCGATCAAGCAGTCGCCGAAGGCGATCGACGATCTGTTCTTCCCGGAGATCGCCGGCCTAAAGGGCGACTGAGGGCCTTTGCTTTGTCCACGTACCGTATCGGCACCGGCGCGGGCTTCTCTTCCGATCGGCTCGAGCCCGCGGTCGATCTTGTGGAGCGCGGCAAGCTAGACGCCATCGTGCTGGAATGCCTCGGCGAGCGCACGGTGGCCTTCGGCCACCGTGACCGCATGGCCAATCCGGCGCGCGGCTACAATTCGCTCTTGGAGCGGCGCATGCGCGCCCTGCTGCCCGCGAGCCACGCCGCCGGCACCACCATGATCAGCAACATGGGCGCGGCCAATCCGAGTGCCGCCGCCGAACGCACGCTTGCAATTGCGCGTGAGCTCGGGCTCAAAGGACTGAAGGTCGCATGCATCGAAGGCGACGATGTCTCGGCGCTCGTTCCTCCCGACCAGCCGTTCATGGATGAACCCGGCTCGCTCGCCGATATCGACATGCCGATCGTCGGCATGAACGCCTATCTCGGCGCCGACGCGATCATACCTGCGCTCGAGGCCGGCACCGACGTGATCATCGGCGGCCGGCTCGCCGATCCGTCCATGTTTCTGGCGCCGCTCGCGCACCACTTCGGCTGGCAGCCGACCGATCTGCCGCGCCTGGGCGCCGGCACGCTGGTTGGTCATCTCTTGGAATGCGGCATGCAGGTGACCGGCGGCTACTTCGCCGATCCCGGCGTCAAAGACGTCGAGAAGCTCGCTCAGTGTGGATACCCGATCGCCGAAGTGCAATCGGATGGTAGCGCTGTGATCACCAAACTTGATGATACGGGCGGTTGCGTGAGTACGGCGACAGTGAAAGAGCAACTGCTTTACGAGGTCCACGATCCGTCGCGCTATCTGACGCCCGACGTCACCGCCGACTTCAGTCGCGTTGAAATCGCAGCGGCGGGACGCGATCGTGTCAAAGTATCGAATGCCAACGGCACCGCTCGGCCCGACACGCTCAAGGTGACCGTCGGCTTTGATGGCGGGTTCCAGGGCGAGGCGGGGGTGAGCTATGCCGGCCAAGCCGCGCAGGAGCGTGGGCAATTGGCGGCCGAGATTGTCGCCGAGCGGATGTCGCGGGTGCACGGCATCAAATCCGATCTTCGCGTCGATCTGATAGGCGTCAGCTCGCTATTCGCGACCGCCGGCGTACGCGCGACCGAGGCGCAAGATGTGCGACTGCATGTGGCGCTGCGCTCGCGCAGCAAGGAGCACGCCGAGTTGATGCTGTGGGAAGTGGAATCGCTGCTGTGCTGCGGCCCCGCCGGCGGCGGCGGCTATCGCGGCGCCATCACCCCCTGTGTAATGACAAAATCGGTGTTAATCCCGCGCGAACGGGTCAAACCGACCTTTCGGGTCCTGGTGGCATGAACGCGCCGCGCCGCAATGCCCGCCGCATCGTCCGCGACATCGCGCACGCGCGCGCCGGCGACAAAGGCAATGCCTCCAATGTTAATGTCTGGGCCTACGATCCAGCGGATTTTGAACTGCTGAAGCGCACGCTCACGGCCGAGCGCATCAAGCAGACTTTTCCGCATCTGATTCGCGGGAAGGTGACGCGGTACGAGCTCCCTCGACTGTGTGGCCTCAATTTCGTCATGCAGGACGCGCTGGAAGGCGGCGTCAATAGCTCGCTAAATCTCGACTCGCACGGAAAGTCCTGGAGCTACCTCATTCTCGGGCTTGAACTGGATGAATCCAACGAAGATCGCCCGCCGGGATAAAATCGGGACAGATTGCTCCGCTCACCGGCAACGTGCGGGCGTTGGGCACTAACCTCTCGACGCAAGCACCACATCGGTTTCTGGCAAGGCCTCGCCACACAATACGGCCTTGGCGTTCTCCACCGCCCGCGCGATGACTCCGGAAAAGTTATCGAGCGTCGCCCCCGCTAAGTGCGACGTAACGACAGTGTTGTCCAGTTCGAGCAGCTCGCTGCCGACTGGCGGCTCATTAGCGAAGGCGTCGATGCCGGCGCCAAATAGGCGGCCTTCTTTTAAGGCCGCCGCCAGCGCGGCTTCATCGACCAGCCCGCCGCGCGCACAATTGATCAACATGGCGCCCGATTTCATGGCGCGGATCCGCTCGATATTAATCAACCCGGCGGTTTGCGGCATTAGCGGCAGGTGCAGCGAAATAATATCGGCGGATCGCACCAGCGTGTCGAGATCGGTGTAGTCGACGGCAAGGCTTTGCTCGACGTCGCGCGATGCGCGCACCGGATCGTAGTAGAGAATTTTGACCTCGAAACCGCGGAGCCGTTTTGCGACCTCCTTGCCGATGGCGCCAAAGCCGACCAGCCCGACAATCTTCCCGTGCAGTTGGCGATGCTCGCCGCGCGCGTCTTCCTTGTTCCAGGCGCCGGCGCGCGTGCGGCGATCGATCTGCGGCAACTGACGATAGGTCGCAAGCATCAGCAGGATGGTATGCTCAGCGACCGGAATACTGTTGCCAGCATGCAGCCGCGCCAGGCCGATGCCCTGCTTCCGACAGGCATCGAGGTCGATGCGGTCGACGCCGGCGCCGAGCTTCTGAATGAAACGCAGCCGCCGCGCCTCGGCGAGCAATTCCTTCGGCACCGGAGCCGCCATTACGAAGGCGATGTCGGCGTCGCGCAGGACTGCCGCACGGGCAGCCAGGCTGTTTTCCTCGATGAAGCGGACGGACCAGTTCGACGGGAGCGCCGCCGTGATCGCTATCTTGATGTGCGGGTGAAACTTGTCGAGGACGGCGACCTTGATGTCTGACATGATTCTGATCCAATCCGCGAGCCGCGCAGTTCTGCCTGCCAGTTAGCCGGACCGTAGAAACGATAGCAATGCATGTCGTGAATAGCTGCCATTTGGCGGCTGGTCTGGGCGGATGTTGGTGACCGCCGCCACTCCTGTCATGGTGCGCCACGCCAAGGACATAGTCCGCTGAATCGACTGGGAGACGCGACGATGACCACGACCGTTGAAGTACTCGCCGCCGCCTTCAAGGACGCCGGCACACCCTTCATTGTCGGGCATCCCGGCGGCGAATCGGTCGAGCTGATGGAAGCCGCGCGCCAACGTCAGATGCGCTTTCTGCTGATGAAGCAGGAGACGGCGGGCGCCATGCTGGCCGCGACCTGGGGCGACCTCACCGGCAGCCCGGGCATTTGCTTGTCGACCCGCGGTCCCGGCGCCACCAACATGGTCAACGGCGTGGCGCATGCGTTTCTCGACCGCTCGCCACTGATCGCGATCACCGATTCCTATTCGCGTCCAACTTACGAGACCGGACTGCGCCAGCGCATCAACCAGCACGCGGTCTATGAGCCGATCGTGAAGTGGAGCACGACCATCGACGCCAAGACGGTGCGCCAGCAGGTGCGTCGGGCCATGCGCACAGCGACCGCGACGCCGCCGGGGCCCGTACATTTCGAATTTCCGCAGAGCGAGACAACGCGCGAGGCTGGCGATTACGTTGCCGAGCCGCCGCTTGTGCCGCATTGGATCGTGCCCGGTCCGGACCGCGCCGATCTCAAGCCGGCGCTCGACATGCTGCGGCAATCGAAGCGGCCGATCCTAATCGCGGGCCTCGGCGTCTACTGGTGTGGTGCCTCGACCGAATTCGTCAAATTCGCTGAGCGCTTGGGCGCGCCGGTGCTCACCACTACCAAATGCAAGGGCATGATCCCGGAAGATCATCCGCTGCGCGCCGGCTGCATCATCGGCGGGCTGATCGAGCGCAAGCTGGTGATGGAGGCCGACCTGATCGTCACCGTGGGTCTCGACGCGGTGGAATTGCAACCGAAGCCATGGCCCTACACGCTGCCAGTGCTGGCGCTGTCGTCGGTGCCGAGCATCGATGCGCTGGTGCCAGCCGACCCGGAAATCATCGGCGACCTGAAACCGCTGCTGGCCGGATTGGCGCAGTGGGCGCCGGAAGGCAGCAATTGGGGCGAGAGGGCCGCCAAAGCGTTCCGACTGGAGGTGCGCGACGCGCTCAACACGCCGAGCACCGGGCTGTCGCCGCAGCGGACCATGGAAGTCGCGCGCGCGCTGCTGCCGCGCAATACCATCGCCACCTGCGATGCCGGCGCCAGCCGACTGTTGATCGTGCAGAAATGGGAATCCTACGGGCCGCGCGAGTTTCTCACCTCGAATGGGCTCGCCTCGATGGGCTACGCGGTACCCGGCGCGCTGGCGGCGCGCATGGCCTATCCCGATCGGCCGGTGGTCGCCTTCACCGGCGACGGCGGCTTCCTGATGACGGTGGCGGAACTACAGACGGCGCGGCGCGAGAACTTGCCGATCATCGTGCTCGTGTTTGACGACCGCGAAATCGGCCTGATCCGCGTCAAGCAGGAGATCAAAGGTATCCCGCTGCACGGCGTGCAGCTCGGCGGCGTCGATTGGGAGAAGCTAGCGCAATCTTTCGGCGCCGACGGCGTAGTGGTTGAAACCGAGCAGGCCTTGAGCAGCGCACTGAGCGCGGCGGTGCAGTCCAAGAGCACCACCGTCATCGCGGTGCGGATCGATGCCTCCGGTTACGTCGCCCAGTTCAACGCGCTGCGCGAGCTTTAAACCTTAGGTGAGCAGCAGATAGCCGCCCTGCCGCGTCCCTCAGGCGACGCGGCCAAGCGGCTCGCGACCGGCGAGCGCCTCGCATAGTTGTGCCACCAGCAGTGAGCTCCGCGTCAGGGTTTCATACGTACTGGTACAAATCGCGTGCTCAGCTGCCTTTGAGCTCGTGCGACTCCGGCATGTACATGTCTTTCCATGACGCCGGCAGCCGCTTCATGGTGCCGACTTTGTGCATGAAGCTGGCAAATTCCATCGACTGCTGCGGTGCTGTTGTCCACACATTGTCCGGATCGGAGATGAACTTGACCATCTCGGCCTGGCTGCTGCGTTTCTCATTGGTGGTCTTGATGTAGATCTGCGCCGCCTCACCGGCGTTCTTGTTGATGAATTCCTCCGCCTCGCTGAGGGCGGCGTAAACTGCGCTGGTCCCCTTCGGATTTGCATCGCGGAATTTTTTCGCCATGATCATTACTCCGTTGGTCGCCGGACCGCCGAGCGTGTCGTAGGACTTGAGCACGTTGTGCACGCCCGGCGTCGCCAGCTCGTAATAGTAATAAGGCGCAACGGAATAGTGGCTGTTAATCTCGGTTGCCTTCGAGATCACCGACATGGCGGCGTCCGGATGCGGCCGGGTGATGGTGAACGGATCGAGCCTTGCATATTGATCCTGCCCCCACTCCTTGGCGGCGGCCATCTGCAGGCAGATCGCCTGACTTGACACCTTCACCGCTGGCAACGCGATCTTGTCCTTGTCGGTGAAGTCCTTGATCGTCTTGATTGACTCGCGGTTGGTCACCAGCATGAAGGGCATCGACTGCACCGCCGAGAGCGCTCGCACCTCGTTTGCCGTGCCGGCGGTCTTGTCCCAAAGCGTCGCAAGGCCCGGCACGCCGGTGACACCGAAATTCATTTGCCCGCTCAAAAGGGCGTCGATCAGCGACTGCGTGCCACCCAAGGTCTTGTATTCCGGCTTGAGCGACGCGATGCCCGCTTTGCCGGCATGTTTTTCGACCAGCTTGAGCGTGTCCATCACCATCAACGGTAAATACGGCAGACCGTGCTGGCTCACCAAGACGACGCTCGACACTTCGTCCGCGAAGGCCGACCGCAGCAGCGCCGGCGTTGCTAGAACCGGCGCCGCCGCCAGCGCTTTGCACAAAGCACGCCTGTGAATCATGACAACCTCCCATTGATCGAAGCCGGGTTGTTGCGGGCAATCATGATTGCATGCCCCAGCGCTGGACCGTTCTGGTTTCGACGAAACGAAACACGATGTTTTCGACCGCGAGGCCAATCAGAATAATGGTGAGAAGGCCGGCGAACACTTCCGGGATATTGAGCTGATTTTTGCTCTCGAAGATGTACCAGCCAAGCCCGCCCTGGCCCGATGAGACGCCGAACACCAGTTCGGCCGCGATCAGCGTGCGCCAGGCGAAGGCCCAGCCGATTTTGAGGCCGGCGAGAATGCTGGGAAACGCCGCAGGGATCAAGATCTTGGCGACGAAGCGTAAGCCGTTGAGATTGTAGTTGCGTCCGACCATACGTACGGTGCTCGATACGCTGCGGAAGCCGGCCAGTGTGTTGAGTGCGACCGCCCACATCACCGAATGCACGAGCACGAAGATCAGACTGCCGGCGCCGAGCCCGAACCAGATCAGCGCCAGCGGCAGCAGCGCGATAGCGGGCAACGGGTTGAACATTGCGGTCATTGTTTCGAGGAAGTCGGTGCCGATCCGCGTGCCGATCGCGAACACCGTGAGCATGCCGGCGAGCAGCGTTCCGGTGGCGAAGCCGATCAGCAGCACCTCCATCGAGCTCAGCGCGCGCTGGGGGATCGTTCCCTCTGCGACGCCGGCAATGAGCGCGCGTATGGTGTCGGCGAAGGTCGGCACCAGCAGCGGATTGTCGAGCCAGCGGCCGTAGAGCTCCCAGGCCAGCGCCAGCACCACAATGATGCTGATCTTGCGCAGCCAGGCCTGGTTATAAATCTTTTCGGCCAAGGTCAGCGGTTTTTGGATGATGCCGAACTGCTCAGGCCCCAAGGTCTCGCAGTAGATGTTTGCCCGTTGCGCCGCCTCAAGCATTGGGGGTCTCCTCAATTTGATCAGTGAACAACATTTCGTGAATCTCGCGGTTGAGCGCGGCGGCTTCGTTGGAGTTTTCCTGCCCGTGCGGCACGCTGTTGATTTCGGCCTTCACCTGACCCGGATGCGGCGACAACAACAGGATGCGGCTGCCGATTTTGATCGCTTCCGGGATCGAATGGGTGACGAACAGTACGGTGAATTGCGTTTCATCCCACAGCGCCAACAACTCGTCCTGCATGCGGGTGCGCGTGAGCGCGTCGAGCGCGGCGAACGGCTCGTCCATGAGCAATATATCAGGCTCCATGGCCATGCCGCGCGCGATGGCGACGCGCTGCTTCATGCCGCCGGAGAGGGTGTGCGGGTAGCTGTGCGCGAACTTGGTGAGATTGACCTTCTTGATGTAGTGCATCGCCCGCTCTTCGGCGGCCTTGGCATTGAGCGTTCTCGTCGTCTTGAGCGGGAAAATGACGTTCTCCAGTACGGTCTTCCATGGCAGGAGTTGGTCGAATTCCTGGAACACCATAATCCGGTCTGGGCCGGGCTTGGTGATCAGCTCGCCCTTCAAGCGGATATCGCCCTCGGTCGGCTGTAGATAGCCGCCGACCGCTTTCAGCAGGGTCGACTTGCCGCAGCCGGAGGGTCCCAGCAGGACGAAGCGGTCGGCCTGCAACACGCTGAAACCGACCCGATAGGTCGCGGTAACAAGATGTCGCTGGGTCTTGTATTGGATGGTCACGCCGCGGACGTCGAGCAGCGGCCGCGACGGATCGGCGAGCGCGCGAGCGCGCCCGGCCGCAGCCGGCCTGGACTCGCCAACTCCCGAGGACGCGGATTTCGATGCCAGTGTTGCGCCGATCGGCATCGGCTACTTCCTCCAGCGTCAAACTTTTTCTTATTGTTTCTTACTGTGCGGGACTTCGGTAGCCTCCGCAATGTGGTCTAATAATAATTTGGACGGTCTGTATAGGCTTGCCAAGACTCTAAGTTATGCACCCCGGACAAAGGTAAGTCTCGGCGAAGACAAGAAAAGGCACGGCGAGGCAACGTTCGATGAAATCGCGGGATAGGCTGCGCATCGGCGCCGGCGCCGGCACCTCGGATGACCGCATGGTGCCGGCGCTCGAATTGGCCGAGCGTGGCGATATCGATTACCTGGTGTTCGAATGCCTAGCCGAGCGTACCGTCTCGCGGGAGAACTTGGCGCGTAGCAAGGATGCGGAGCTCGGCTATTCGCCGTCACTGCACGCACGCTTGCGCATGGTGCTGCCCACCTGCATCGCTAAGGGCATCCGCATCGTTAGCAATATGGGCGCGGCCAATCCGCTCGGCGGCGCGCGCGCGGCGCGCAAGGAGGCCGCCGATTTGGGCCTCGGCGATGTTCCAGTCGCAGTCGTGCTCGGCGATGATGTGTCGAGTATCGTGAGGCACCGGCCTGAGCTTAAGCTTATCGAGAATGGCGAGCCGCTCGAATCCATTCTGCCCAAGATGATTTCCGCCAACGCCTATCTCGGCGCCGATGTGGTCGGCGAAGCGCTTAACACCGGCGCGCCGATCGTGCTGTCCGGCCGGGTGGCGGACCCATCGCTATTCCTGGCGCCGATGCTGCACGAGTTCGGCTGGTCCTACGACGACCTGCCGAAAATTGCGCAGGGCACCGCGGCCGGCCATCTGCTCGAATGCACGGCCTCCGTCACCGGTGGCTGCTTCGGCTGGCCCAGCAAGAAGGAGGTGCCGGATCTCGCCCGCAATGGCTATCCGTTCGCCGACGTCAAAGCCGACGGCTCGATCGTGATTGGCAAGACGCCGGACACCGGCGGCCGGCTCGACGTGATGACCTGCACCGAGCAGTTGATCTACGAGATCCACGATCCGACCGCCTACATCACGCCCGACTGCGCGCTCGACATCACGGGCATTGTGCTCACGCAGGACAGCGCCGACCGCGTGCGGGTGGAAGGCGCCAGGGCGCAGTCGCGCACCGAGACCTATAAGGTCAATGTCGGTTATGCCGACGGCTATATCGGTGAAGGCGAGGTCTCCTATGGCGGCATCGACGCCGTCGCCCGTGCGAAATGGGCGGCGGAGATCGTCAAGGAACGGCTGAAATTGCAGGGCTTTGTCTACGACGATTTCCGCGTCGACCTGATCGGCATGTCTAGCCTGCATGATCAGGTGGAGATCCGGCCGGAGCCCTACGAAGTCCGCCTGCGGCTCGCCGGACGCACGCGTGACCGCAAAGCGGCGCACGCAATCGGCTTCGAGGTGCGCGCGATGCACATGCACGGGCCGGGCGGCGCCGGCGGCGCTTGCGAACCGCGCGTGCGCGACGTGCTGGCGGTGAAGTCGGTGCTGCTGCCGCGCAATCTCGTCAATTCGCAGGTGCTCGTGGAGGGCACGCTATGAGCGTCCGCGTCTACGATCTCGCCCATGCGCGCGCCGGCGACAAAGGCAACACCTCAAACATTTCGGTGATCTGCTACGACGCCAAGCATTGGGATTTTCTCGAGCGGGAGCTGACGCCGGAACGAGTGGCCGAAGCGTTCAAGCACGTCGCCAAAGGCCCGGTGCGGCGCTACCCGCTGCGCAATCTGAAGGCGTTCAATTTCGTCATCGAGAATGCGCTCGGCGGTGGCGTCACCATCTCGCTCGCGCAGGACATCCACGGCAAGAGTCTGAGCAATGTGATGCTGGCGATCGCGCTTCCCGACCCGGAAGCGCAAAAATAATGGAGAGTATCGGTGAAGGCGAACGAAGTGGTGCGTAACGTGGTCAAGGAAAAGTTGGAGCGCAATGAGGTCGTCGCCTCGATGACGATCCGCCTCACGCGCGGTGTGGAAATCGCGCGGCTCGCCAAGACCGCCGGTTTCGACATGATCTATATCGATCTCGAGCATTCGACCATGACGCTTGATGCGACCGGCCAAATCTGCCTGGCCGCGCTAAGCGCCGGTGTTGCACCGATGGTGCGCGTTCCCGCCAACACACCCGAATATATCCAGCGCGTGCTCGACGGCGGCGCGCTCGGCATCATCGCACCCGGCATCCGCTCGGCGGCGGAGGCGCGCGAAGTGGTCAAAGCCGTCAAATTTCCACCGCTCGGAGAGCGCGGCGCTGGGGGCGCCCTGCCGCATCTGGAGTACCGCTCGTTTCCGACCGCGGAGGCCAACGCCGCGGTCGACGAGGCCACCATGGTGATCGTGCAGTTCGAATCCGCCGAGGCACTCGGTCAGGCTGATGAAATCGCCGCGGTCGAAGGCGTCGACATGGTGCTGATTGGCGTCAATGACATGCTCGCCAGCATGGGGCTTGCCGGCCAGTATGAGCACCCCAAGGTGCGCGACGCCTATGCGCGCACCATCGCCGCCTGCCGCAAGCACGGCAAGCACGTCGGCGTCGGTGGCCTGTCGACGCAGCCGAAGCTCGCCGCGGAATTCGTTACCATGGGTGCGCGGATGATATCGACCGGCACCGACATCCAATTCCTGCTCGCCGCCATGACGGAGAAGGCGAAGCAGGTCCACGAGATCCAAGTCTGATGCATGGCTCCCCGGCAAATCGCATTCTCGGCGTCACGCACACCGCACCTGCCTTCGAGGTCCCGCGCAATGCCTGCGACTGCCATACCCATGTCTTTGGCCCGGATGACAAGTTCTCGTTTTCCCGCAAACGGCTGTACACGCCGGGCCCGGCTTCGATCGAAGACTTGGAAGCGCTGCACCGCACGCTGCATGTTGACCGGGTCGTGGTCGTGCATCCAAGTCCCTACGGCGCGGACAATTCCTGCACGGTCGATGCCGTGCGTAAGCTGGGTCGTCGCGCGCGCGGCATCGCGGTCATCGACGACACAATCAACGACAGGATACTAGCTGACATGCACGCCTCTGGAATCCGTGGCGTGCGCGTGAACCTAGACTCTTACGGCGAGAGC
>DASSLE010000282.1:0-13886 GCA_035689725.1 Pseudolabrys sp. | reverse complement strand
CGGACCTAACGTGCCGAGCCAGTGGCGATAACTCTCCTCAATGTCCTCTCTTCCGAAAGCGGACAAAATGTTGCGGTGCCGCGAATGTCCGCTTCGGGCCCACAAGCAGACATGTTTGTGGCTCGTTTTGGCTTGCGGAGTGGTTTTTTGGGCGTTTGGGGTTTGTACCCTGGCGCGGAGCAATTCAGCGAAAGAAGATAGCACGCGATTGGTCGAACCAAGGCCGCCACCATGCGCAAGCTACTTCCAGGACTGCTCAGCTTCAACGGTGGGTTCGTCGACACGGCAGGCTTTCTCGGATTACAGGGCCTTTTCACGGCGCATGTGACCGGAAATTTCGTCACCTGGGCGCCGCTCTCGTGTTTGGTACGTACGGTGTGATCGGCAAGTTGTTCGCATTACCCGAATTCGTGCTGATCGTCGCGCTCGCTCGACACGCGAGCAAGATCAGAGCGTTGCGGCGAAATTCCCTACGCAAAAGAACAGGGAATTATTTTGGAGAAACAGGGAATTTCTGCGCAAGAACAGGGAATTTCGTCTGCAAAATCGATATCATCCTTACGAGAGGTTTTTGGTACACAAAGGAGAGATGCAGGGATGACCATGGGATCGTTTTTGACAGGCAACATGGACTATATCCGCCGCCCGTTCGTCGCCAACATCAAGCCGGGCCACCGCGTCCTCATTCTCAGCGACTTTTCGCACGATCCGCGCGTCTGGCAGATCGTCCAAAGCGTGTGTGCGGAGCTCGGGGCAGAAACGACGGTCGCGCTGTTCGAGCGCCGGCCAGCGGACTATTACGACCCGCCGTCGGCCGTGTGCGAAGCCATGATGAAGTCGGACTTCAACGTACTGCTCGCCTCCACCGGCATGCTACATTGCAACGCAAGCTTCACCGCGATGGCAGCCGGCATCCCGTCGATCTGCATGGACGGCGGCATGCAACTCGAATGGTTCCAGTCCGGCGCCGTGACCGACGACATGAAGCAGATCGCGGTGCGCAAGCATTATGTGGCCAAGAACGTGTTCGGCCCCAACGCCAAGGAATGCCGCGTCACCTCGCAATACGGCACCGAATTCACCTACAGCGTCGAAGGCCGCATCACGCAGCCGCCGCTCCCGACCGATAAGTTCGACCCCTACAAGATCATCAACTTCGCCAAGGACGAGAACCGGCCGGGAAACAACCTGCTCTACTATCTATTTCCTACCGGCGAGTTCAACGTAGCGCCCGTCGAGGGCAGCGCTAACGGCAAGCTCGTGATCGACCTCACCATGCATCATCTCGGTCGACTGCTGACGCCGATCGAGCTCACCGTCGAGAAGGGCCGCGTCGTGAAGATTGAGGGCGGTGCGGAAGCGCGAATCTTACGCGACTATCTCGAGGTTTATGGCGATGAGAATGCCTATATGTGCCCGGCGGAGGCGTCCGTTGGCGTCAACGCCAAGGCGGTCGTGCGCGGCATCCAGCGCGAAGACAAGAACATCATGGGCACGTTGCATTTTGGCCTAGGCACCAACGTCGACGTCGGCGGCTCGATCAAGTCGAAGATTCATATGGACGGCGTAATCCTGCATCCGACGCTCTATGTCGACAGCGTCAAGCGCATCGACAACGGCCGCATCCTCGTCCCAATCGAAGGTAAGTAAGCAAGCGGCCGCGCTACAGCCCTGCGAGAAAGTCGCCGATGACGCGGGCGACCGCGCGAGGCTGCTCGATGAACAGCATGTGCGGCGCCCCCGGGATCATCGCAAAACGCGCGCCCGCAATCCGCTCAGCGATCGCCGCGACGACGTCTGGCGGCGAAGACTTATCGAGTTCGCCGGCGACGCAAAGCGTCGGCACCCCAATCGCACCAAGACGAGCACTGGTATCGATCGCGGCCATGGCGCGCCATGCCTGCGCCCATGACGCGACGTTATCGGACAGTAGACGATCCCGCGTGGCATCCGCCGCGCCGCTGGCGCGGAATTCCGGGGTGAACCAGCGGTCAAGTGTTGCATCAAGCACGGCGCCAATACCCTCACGCTCCGCTTGTGCGCCGCGCTCCGCCGCGATCACGCGGTTTTCGGGCTTCAGGGTGTATGGGCAAGCGCAGATCGCAAGGGCACTGACATCCTTCGGATACTTAAGCGCGAGGTGTTGCGCCACCATGCCGCCAAAGGAGAAGCCGACGACCGCCGCCGGTGCGAATCCACGTGCGCCGAGCAACACATGCACATCATCGGCGTAATCGTCGAGCGATCGAGCTGGCGGCGATGCCGGAGAGTGGCCGTGGCCGCGCAGATCGACGCTGAGTACGGTGAAACTCCGGCACAGTTCGGCAGCTACCGGCTCGAGGAAGGTGAGATCGAGCCCAACCGGATGCAACAGAACCACATGCGGGCCGCTGCCGGCGATCTTGTGGTAGAGCGCTGGAGCGATCACGGTATCGTCCTCGCGAAGAGAGGTGGTAGGCCCCAATCAGCAATGAACTTTGGCTGGCGCGTGTCAAGGCAGCAATCGGTACACAATCTAGGGAGAAAATTATGACAACATCGCAGGGGCTGCTGCTGGTGATGGCCGATATCGATCCCGCCATTGAGGGCGACTTCAACCAATGGTACGAGCAGGAACATCTCACCGAGCGCATGGCAATTCCCGGATTTCTCCGGGCGCGGCGCTTCACGGCAATCGAGGGCTCGCCAAAATATCTGGCGCTTTACGATCTCGAATCGCCCGAGGTTCTCAATTCCGCGGCCTATCGGCATGTAGTCGGAGCGGGGAAGTCGGCCTGGACCCGACGCATGGAGCCACAGTTTAGAAATTTCACGCGCAATGTCTATGTATCGATCTCCGACCGTCCGCGATGATCGGCGCTTGCGTTTTCACGGCAGCAGGATCGAACTTCCAACCGTCCGCCGTGCTTCGAGATCGCGATGCGCGCGCGCCACGTCGGCGAGCGGATAGCGCTGCTTGACCGAGATGCGCACCGCACCGCTCTTGAGGGCGGAAAACAGATCGTCGGCGCGTTCCAGCATTTCGCTGCGGGTGTGCAAATAGTCCGCGAGCCCGGCGCTGGTCACATAGAGCGAGCCCATCCGGTTGAGGCGGAACAGATCGAATGGCGGAATCAGCCCACCCGCGGTCCCATATGACACGCACAGGCCGCGGCGGTGCAAACAGGCGAGCGAGGTCTCAAACGTGCTTCCTCCGACACCATCGTAAACGACTGGCAATCCGGCGCCGCCCGTGAGGGCGCGCACACGCGCGACGACGTCTTCCTGCGTGTAGATGATTGGATGCTCGCAGCCGTGCGCCTTGGCGAGTTCTGCTTTCTCCGCGGTGCTCACAGTGCCGATCACCCGCGCCCCGAGATGGCGAGCCCATTGGCACATAATCAGGCCCACGCCGCCGGCGGCGGCCTGTATCAGGATGGTTTCGCCGGTGCTGATCTGATGGGCGCCGCGAACGAGATATTGCGCGGTCAGGCCTTTCAAAATCACCGCCGCAGCGGTTTCGTCGTCGATGAAATCCGGCAGTTTCACCAGCCGCGTTATAGGCATTACGGTCACCTGCGAATAGGCGCGCGGCTTGTCCGACGCGTAGGCCACGCGGTCACCGGGGCGGACCTCGCTCACACCCTCGCCGACCGCCTCCACCACGCCGGCCGCCTCCATGCCGATCACGTGTGGAAACTGCGCGACCGGATAGCGTCCGCTGCGATGGTGGATATCAGTGAAGTTTAGGCCAATGGCCGTGTGGAGGACGCGGGCTTCCCCCGGGCCCGGCTCGCCTACTTCAACTTCCTCGTAACGAAGCTCTTCCGGACCGCCGTATTTGTGGATGCGGACAGCGTTGACGCGGCCCATGCGTTTCTCCTGCGTTTTAGCCAAGCGGGCGGGCAATCACCCTCGCCTGCGCGCCGTCTGAGCCCGCCACGTTGAGGCCGAGGAACATGATTTCGGCGCGCTGTCTGGCAAGGCTGCCGAGATTGGTGACGTGCTCGGCAATCAGCACCCCCTGGCTGAGGAGAGTGTAATGTACCGGAAAGGCAAAATCCGGTGGTCGAAGCTTAGCCGCCAAGTCCGGCGTTGCGAAATCCACACCGACAATTTTGGCGCCGCGTTTGATCAGCCATTCGGCCGCTTCAGCACTGAGTGAAGCGTGATCCGTGTACTTGTCGGTATTGATGTGGCGGGCGCGCCCGGTATCCAGCAGCACAATATCGCCTTCCTGCATTCGCGGCGTTGCTCGTTCGAGCTCGGCGACATCGATCACACCGCGATCCGCGACCTCGATCCGCCAGACCACGCCGGGTCCGTAGAGCCGTTCGAGCGGAACCTGGTCGATGCTTGGCCCGTCGGCGATGAAATGCCGGGGCGCGTCAAGATGGGTCCCGTGGTGAACGACCATGTGCACCTCGGTCACGTTGGCGCGATGTTGCGGGATCGTGGTTATCTGGCGGATACGCGGCTGCGGAAATGATGGAATGCGCGAGAGTTCTTCCGTAATCCGATGCGACAGGTCGATAAAGGCGCCGAGCGCGCCGGAGACCTTAGGCGCAGGTAGATCGCGCCATCCCTTCCAGCCATGAGACTTGTTCGCTACTGGCTCGCACATGAATGTTCCTCTTTAGCCTTTATTCACCGGCTCCGACTCAATGCCGCCGACCGTCACGCCGGCCCATTTCTCGATCATCTGAATGAGCGTCGTGTAGTCGTCGTCGCCGCGCCCTTCGGTCATCGCCTGGAACCAGAGCTGCACGACCGCTGAACCGACCCACATCGGGACCTTGAGCCGTTTCGCCTCTGCCAGGCAAAGGTCCACGTCCTTGTACATGGTCGCAAGTTTGCCGCCGTAGTCGAAGGTGCGCGGCAGGATCGACGTCGGAAACTTATCCGTCGTCGCTGTGTTGCGGCCGGTGCTGGCATTGATCGTATCGATGAGTGTGCGCGCGTCCACGCCAGCCTTCACCGCCATTGCCGCCACTTCGAAGGCGGACGCCATGCCGGCGGCCGAGATCATGTTATTGGCAAGTTTGGTGATTTGTCCGAGGCCAGGCTCGGCGCCTATGTAGAAGACGTTGCGCGCAATCGCCTCGAACAGCGGCCGCGTGCGCTCGAAAGCCGCGCGGTCGCCGGCCACCATGGTCGAAAGCGTGCTCGCCTTCGCTCCGCGCGGGCCCCCGCTGACCGGCGCATCGAGCACAGTGATGTGCGTTTGGCTTAATTCTTTGGCGATCGCTTTTATCGCGTCTGAACCGATCGTGGACATTTCCACATAGATGCGTAATCCTTCACATCCAACGACCCCGTCGGAGCCGAACGCCACATGGCGGCTGACTTCGGGCGACGGCAGGCAGGCGAACGCGATGTCGGCACCCGCCGCTGCTTCACGCGGAGAATCCGCCGCCACCGCGCCGCGCTCGACCAGCGGCCGCATCGCCTCTTTGTTGACGTCGAAAATACGCAGCGCGAATCCACCGTCGATGAGACGCTCCGCCATCGGCGCGCCCATCGCGCCACAGCCGATGAACGCGATGGTGCCGGCCATCACTGCTCCCAGACTTTTCCAGTGACCGACGCCGTCTGTCCGCCGTCGATCACGAGTTCGGTCGCATTCACGAATTGGGATTCGTCGCAAGCGAGATACAGCACGGCATAGGCGACATCCCAGGCGGACCCGAGCTTACCGCTCGGCACGTTCATTTGCCGTTCTTTAATCTTATCCTCGTAGTCGTTCGGATTGCTCTTTTTCAAACGATCGATGATGCGCGGCGTCGCGATATAGCCCGGCATCACCGAGTTGCAGCGAATGCCCTTGGCGGCATATTGCACGCCGATATTCTGTGAAAGCTGCTTAACCGCGCCTTTCGAGGCTGCGTAGGCGACGTTGGCGTAAGTGAAGCGGATGCCGGCGGTGGACGAATTGTTGATGATCGAGCCGCCGCCCTGACGGATCATGTGTGGGATCACGGCGCGGCAGGTCAAATACATGCTCTTGACGTTGACCGTCATCAGCCTGTCCCAGTCTGCCTCCTTTACCTCCAGTGGGCCGCCGACTACCTGCATGCCGACATTGTTGAACAATACGTCGACGCGGCCATAGGCGGCGAGACAGGCGGCAACCATTGCATCGACTTCCGAAGCGATGGAGACATCGCAGCGGTGGGCGATGCACTCGCCGCCTTCACCCGCGATGACTGCTTGCGTCTCCTGCGCCGCGGCGAGATTGCGATCGACGGCGAACACCTTGGCGCCCTCGCGCGCGAACAACACGGCCGTCGCCTTGCCGTTGCTCCAGCCGGGAGCAATCGAGCCGGCACCGGCGACGATCGCCACCTTGCCTTTCAGTCGGGGCATGGGAGCGTTCTTTTGCATGGCGCTCGAACCTGTATCGCGGTCACAGCGCCACACGAAACGATTCGCTGTAGACAGGGGAGCCGATCCCCCTCCCGGTCCTTCCCCCCGCAAGCGGGGGAAGGAAGGGCGGGGATGAGAAAGCGGGATCTCGCATTTGTGGCGCAGCGTTTCACGCTGCACCGCGTGTGGGACACGGCTTCAGCTCTTTGGCCATTTCGCCGTCGCAAGCGCACGGTCAATCGGATAGACCGTGAACGGCCTGCCGTTCTGCCACTGCACGATCACCACCGGCGCTCCAACGCGGTGGCCCGCCGCGTCGAACTTCACGCCGCCCGGGAAAGAATCGGCGGCCTGACCGGTCTTGAGATCGAGCTTGTGGATCTCCTCATTCACCTTAACCTTGTCGGCGACGCCCGCGCGCTCCAGCGCCTCCTTGATGATCCAGGTGTGACCATAGCCCGCGAGGCCGTCCTGCGTGATCCACGGCTCGCCCGACTGCTTCTTGTAGAGATCGGCGATGCGCTCCTGGCCTTTCAGTTCCCAGTTGGCGACGATGAAGAACACGCCTTCGATCAGGTCGGCGGGTACATTCTTGAGCACTTCCGGTGCGCCCATGTGCGCGCCGTTGGCGATAATCGGAACCGCGCCTCTGGCGAGACGGAATTCGTTCAATTTCTCCAGTCCGAGTTTTAAATCGGAGATCGTGGTGGAAATGAACAGGAGGAATTCCGGCCGGGTAGAGCGAACCTTCTGGATTAGCGGCGTGGCGTCCGAGAGCGGCGGAGTATAGGTCTCGTCCATCACGGTCTTGATGCCGAGCTTTTGCAGCCCGCCCTCGCGCATCGGCTTGAGAAAGCTCACCGGTGAGGCAGTGTTGTCGCCAATGATGCCGGCGGTGGCCGGCGCCTTACCGGTTGCCGCCTTTCCGAGCTCGAGAATTGTCGGCACCGCGTTGGTCGATTGCACGCCAGCCGTTGGGGAGCTCTGGAACACGTATTTGAAGCCGCGATCGGTGATCGTGTCCGAATAGGATAGGGTCAGCCACGGGATTTGCGCGCGCTCGGTCACTTCGGTCACGGCGAGCGTGAACGTGGAGAGCCATGCGCCCATGCCGCCGACCACGTCCGGCTCCTGCGCCACCAGACGCTGCGCGGCGTTCTTTGCCTTCTCGGCCGAGTCGCCGGCGTCGATCGCGACCAACTCTAGCTTGGCGCCGCCGAGCGCCTTGATGCCGCCCGCCGCGTTAATTTCATTGACGGCGGTCTCGGCTCCGAACTTGACCAGCGTGCCTTGACGTGCCCAAGGGCCCGACAGGGGGGTGATGACGGCAATCTTGACGTTCTTTGGCTGCGCCTCAACGGCGATCGAAGTCGCGTAGAGCGCCGCAATAACAATCGCGCTCGCCGCTAGCACGGCGCCTCGTCGGGTCAGTGACCGTAATTGCATGACTTTCCTCCGTGTTTCATTGCTCGTCAATTTCCGCTCGCTTCGGCGCTCGCGGCGCCGGATTCCGAAAAAAATGCTTCACATACCGAGATAAGCGCGGCGCACGCGCTCGTCGGACATCAGTGTTTTGTGCGTACCCTCCATCGCGACGCGGCCGGTCTCCAGCACATAGCCGCGATCGCAGGTTTCGAGGGCCTCGACGACGCGCTGCTCGACCAGCAGAATAGTGACATGGTGCTGCGTGTGGATCTGATTAATACGCTCGAAGATCGCGTCGACGATGGCCGGCGCGAGACCCATTGAGGGCTCGTCGAGCATCAACAGCTCGGGTGCGGAGGCAAGCCCGCGTCCGATCGCCAGCATTTGTTGCTCGCCGCCGGAGAGCGTGCCGGCCAGCTGGTTACGGCGCTCCGAGAGAATGGGAAAGAGCTCCAGGATCATCGGCAGCAATTCGCCCCAGCGTTCCTGCCCTTTGCGCGTGTAGGCACCCATCTCCAGATTTTCCATGACGGTCATGGAAGCAAACACCTGTCGCCCCTCGGGCACATGGGCGATGCCGAGATGTGCGCGCGCGGCCGGCGGTACGGCGAGTAGATTCTGGCCGTTGTAGGTGATTTCGCCCGCAACCGGGGTGACGACGCCCGAGATCGCCTTGAACAATGTGGTCTTGCCAGCACCGTTCGGGCCGACGACGGCGACGAATTGACCGCGCTCCACATCGAACGAGACGTCAATCAACGCGCGCAAACCTCCGTAGGCAACATCAAGCGACCTGATTTTTAGCACGATCCATCCACTTCTTGCCGAGATAGGCTTCGATCACCGCGGGGTTCCTGACCACGTCGGCGGGCATGCCGCTCGCGATCAGTCGGCCATGATCAAGCACGCTGAAATGATCCGCCAGCTTTACCATGGCGTGCATGGTGTGCTCGATAATCACAATGGTGACGTTTTCGCGGTTCACCTGACGGATGATCGTCAGGATATCCTCGAGTTCGTCGTGTCCGAGGCCGGCAAGCGTCTCGTCGAGCAAGAGCAGCTTGGGGCGCGGCGCGAGCGCGCGCGCAAGTTCCATTAGACGGAGTTGCTTGGTGGTCAATCCACCGGCGAGCGCATGGGCCTGTTGGTTGGCCAATCCAACGCGGTCGAGCGCCTCGTGGGCGAGCCGTTCGGCCTCGTCGTCGGTCTTGGAGCCGACGAAGGCGCCTACCACAACATTCTCAAGCACCGTCATGCGCGGAAATGAGCGTACGACCTGGAAGGTGCGGCCGACGCCCCACGCGCAAACCTCGTGCGGCTTCAGACCGCCGATCTCCGCGCCGGCGAAACGCATGCTGCCTTTGTCCGCCACGAGAAAGCCGTTGAGGACATTAAATAAGGTGGTCTTGCCGGCGCCGTTCGGGCCGATAATGCCGTAGATCGCCCCCTCCGGGACGCTCAGGGTCACGTCATCGACCGCTTTGAGGCCGCCGAACGATCGCGACACCGCGTCAAGCTGCAACATCGGTTGGCCAAAGGCAGGACGGGGCACGGGTGCCACGATGGAAATCTGTTCATCGAGGCGAGGCTGTGCACCCACTTTCACAGTAGTTGCGCGGCCCGCCATGACGCGGTCGCGCACCTTCCAATAGATTCCGTCTGGCGCTACCAGGATGATAACGATAATTGCGAGCCCATACACTACACCCTGGATGCCCGGAAGAATGTGGCCAAGTTCGGCGTTTAGCGTCTCGGCAAGCGGGATCAAGATGGCTGAGCCGATTATTGGCCCCCAGAAAATCCCAACGCCGCCGAACAGAGCGACAATCAACGCCTGCGCGGAAACGAGGGCACCGAACACCGTCTGCGGCGTCACCACGAGCAGGATAATGGCGTACAAGCCGCCTGCGGCCGCTGCCATGCCGGCGCTGAGCATCATCGCCAACATCTTCCAGCGCGTAGCGTTAATGCCGGCGGCTTCCGCGGCCGGCTGATTTTGTTTGATCGCGAGCAATGAGCGGCCGAAGCGTGAACGCTCGACATGCAGCGAGATGATCATGCAGGCGACTGTGAAGATCATCGAGATCACCATGTAGATTCGCTGATCGGTGAACTGCATGTAAGCGATCGGATTCTCGCGCTTCATCGGCAGCGAGACTTCCTGATAGCCCAGCCATTCGAACACGTAGAGCATGGCAAGCGGATAGGCGAGCATCGAGAGCGCGAAGTAATGGCCGCGCAGGCGGAACGTCGGGATACCGATCAGCACGCCCGCAATCACGCCGACGAAAACGCCAAGCGGAATGCCAAGCCAGGGCGTGAGGCCGAAGTTTACGAACGCGATCGTTACCGTGTAGGCGCCGAGGCCGAAGAACGCCGCGTGGCCAAACGATATCATGCCGCTATAGCCGGACAGCATGTTCCAGCCGAGGCCCATCGTGGCCCAGATCAACACCAGCGTCATCATGAGCTGGTAGTAGGAATTTCGCACCAAGAAGCCGATCGCAAGATAGAGGACCGCGAAGATCGCGATCGCCGCGTACTGCCGCATGAACGCGCGTCGTTTGCCCGCCATCAGGTCCGCTCCCAGACGCGGCCGAACATTCCCTGCGGTCGGAAGAAGATGATGATGAGAAAGACAACAAAGATCGCAGTGTTCTGTAACTGATAGGGCAGAACCAGCGTCGACATCTGCTGCACCAGGCCGATCGTCAGCCCGCCCCAGAAGGCGCCGAGGATCGAGCCCATGCCGCCGAGCACCACGCCGGCATACATCACAATGACAAAGTCGAAGCCGATGTAGGGCTGGAACGATTGCGACATCGCGAACAACCCGCCGGCGATCGCCGTGATCCCGACGCCGAGTCCGAATGCGATGCGGTGCGAGCGATCGACATCGATGCCGACATAGGCAGCGGCTATCGGATTGTCGGCGGCCGCGCGCAACGCCTTGCCGAGATTAGTGCGCGTGAGGAAAAGATAGAGTCCGATCGCGCAGATGACCGCCATGACGAAGCCGACCGCACGCGCTTGATTGAAGAAGATGAGGCCAATTTCCCAGGATTCACGCGATAGCGGCGTCTGGACCGACAATGGCGTGGATCCGAACAGGATCAGGCCGCCATTCGCCAGCACCAACGCAATGCCGAGGGTGAGGATGATCTGCGCGTAGTGCCCCTCGGCCTCGGCTGAAATGACGCGCGCACCTGTAACGCGCGAGATCAGGTACTTATGGAACAGCCAGCCGATGACATAGACCACCGGCCCCGCGAGCACCGCCCCGACCACGGGGCCGACATAGGGGCCGAGGAACACCAGTACGCCGAAGCCGGTGACAAGATAATACGCCACATACATGCCGAGCATCATGAAGTCGCCATGCGCGAAGTTCACAACCCGCATGACGCCGAAAATGATGCCGAGCCCGACACACATCAGGCCATAGGTGCCGCCGACTAGCAGGCCCGCCGCCAGTGCCTGAAAGAAGTCGATAATATGCCATTGCCAGTCGGTCACGATCGTATCCCTGAGCGTCGACCCGGCATTTAGTGGCCGGCATCACTCAACGGCGTCGATGCCGCGTCGAATTCCGTCAGCGAAAGGAGAACTCTGCTGCCCCGGCGGGGACGCAAGCGCCGCACAATCGACCAGGCATCGGAACGGGGGTCGGTACATGGCGGTCTAGCCGCGATTACTTTTGGAATTGAAATCGTGCGCCGAATGGCGGCTATGTCTGCATTTCATGCGCCGTCCTCCCCCGGGCGACGCTGATGAGCGCACAATGGCTCAATTTTCCATCCGCCCATTGTGTCAACATTTTGCGTCAGGTTACGTTTGATGCATTGGGGCCGTCAAGGTTCGCCACCTGAATCGCGCACTATCTTGCAACAAGGATTTCCATACATGCGCTAACGTCTGACATTGCCAAGTTCGTGACATCGGTTGAAGCAGGCGCCAATTCCGGAGCGGTGCAGCTATGGCGCGCGCATCGACATGGTCGACTGCGTCGACGTCATGATTGCCGGCGCCGGCGAGCCGGTCGTGCGGCTCGTCGCCGCCACTGTCGCCAACTCCACGCAAAACGAGGGCGCCCCGGAGATCCCCACCGGCCGCAATCTGGCGGCAGCCGACGCCGCCCTCGTCAACGGCGTCGCTGCCCATGCCCTCGACTACGACGATGTCGCCATGGATGGGCATCCCAGTGCCGTGCTCACGCCGGCAATTCTGGCCGAAGGCTGGTCGCTCGACGTCAGCGGCAGCGAGGCGATCGCAGCATACGTAGCGGGTTAAGAAGTCTGGGCGCTGCTGCAGGAGATCGAGCCCGGCCACCTGCACGAGCGCGGCTTCCATCCAACGGCGATCTGGGGCGCCATTGCGGCAGCGGCGGCGTGCGCACGACTCAATCGGCTGAGGGTGGAAGAAACACGAAATGCCATCGCCATCGCTACTTCGCTCGCGGCCGGAGTCGTCGCCAATTTCGGCACAATGACGAAACCGCTGCATGTTGGGCGCACCGCGCAGGCCGGCGTGCTGGCCGCTCGCCTGCTGGCCAAGTCAGGCTTCACCGGCTCGCCCGACGCGCTCGAACATGCGGCCGGTTTCGTGCGCGCTCACTCGCCTTCTGGAACCCCCGAGGTTGACCGCGGCAGTAAGTCTGCGTGACCTGCCGCTGGTGGCACGGGACTGATCCGCGCAACCCCCAAACTAACCCGACTTGCCTATCTTGGGTTCCGCATCAAGCCGCACCACCCAACCCTCGAGCCCCGATCGTGCGGCCGGATAGCGGCTAAGCACTAACGGATCGTGGCCGGGAACGATGTGGCGCATCGTCGGCGCCAGCTTCTTGATCGTCGCATAGCCTTCCAGCACGTCGCCGACGTTGTAGGTAACAGGAAACACTCGGCCAGTTTCGATATGGGCGTAGAGATGCGTCGCGTCGGACGCGATCACCACGTCGCCGCGTTTGGTCCTGACCCGTACGCATTGCAGGCCCTTGGAGTGGCCGCCGACCCTGTGCACTGTGATGCCGGGGGCGATCTGACCAGCGCCGTCATGAAATTCAACCCGGCCGGCAAACACCTTTCGCACCATGGCGATCACGTCGTCGACTTCAAATGGGAACCGTAGTTGCGCATGGCACATGCAGCGCCCGGTTGCATAACCCATCTCGACGTCCTGTAGATGATAGCGCGCGCGCGGAAACAGCTCGTAGTTGCCGGCATGGTCGTAATGCAAGTGCGTGACGATGACATTCTCGATCGTGTCCGGGTCGATCCCGATCGCCTTTAGCCCCTCACCGATCGGATTCGTGAGCAGGCGCTTGCGCTTCTGCGCCATGGTCTCGTTGAAGCCTGTATCGACGATGAAGGTGCCGTGCGCGCCAACAATCGCCCAGACAAAGTAATCGAGTGGCTGCAGCACATCGTGCGGGTCACCGCCGATGAAATTTTCCGAGGATTTGCGATCGTGGTGCCCGTAGCGGATCGCGTAGATATCATGAACGTCGTCGGCCATTGGTCTCACCCCGGCTTTGGTTTCTTCGCGCGCACCTCGACGCCCGCCCAGCGCTCGACGCACCGAACGACGGTGGTGAAGTCCTTATCCGCCCCGAACTCGCTGGTCGAAAGCTGGAACATGTGGCGAACCGCGTTGCCCACCCACATTGGCACCGCCATCGCTTCCGCCTCCTCCATGCACAGCCGCAAGTCCTTGTACATCAGTCCGTTGCTGAAGCCGTAGTCGAAGGTTCCCGGCAGGATGGCGTGGGGAAATTTATCCCTGATCGCTGTGTTTAGGCCGCTGCCGGCGTTAATGACTTCGATCATTACGCTGGGATCGAGGCCGGCCTTGACCCCCATGACCATCGCTTCCGAGCTTGCCGCCATCGCGGTGGCAGACAGCATATTATTGGCGAGCTTCATCGTCTGGCCCATGCCGGGCTTCTCGCCGATGAAGAACACCTTGCCGATCACCGCCAGCACCGGCTGCAAGAGCTCGTAGTCGGCGCGCGGTCCCGCCACCATAACCGCGAGCGTGCCCTTCTCGGCACCGCCGACGCCGCCGCTCACCGGGCTGTCGATTTGCACGATGTTGTGCGGTTTGAGCGCATCGGAAAT
>DASSLE010000281.1:0-4481 GCA_035689725.1 Pseudolabrys sp. | reverse complement strand
TCGCGCCCGCCTCATTGAGGCTGGCGACCACATTCGATCCAATGAATCCGGCCCCACCAGTGACCAAAAACATTCTGCCCCTCGCCGCCACGCAGTGTCTGCGGCAAACCTTTGCCCCAGTCAGCCGCCCGGCGCAATCTTTCGCCCTTTAGTCCCGCAAATGGCTCAGAACTGGGTAAAAATCGCGGCTGGACAGGCGGCTGCGGCGCAGGTTAACGCCTGCCATGCCGGCCAGATCGGGGCAAACCGGGGGAGCGCGGCCCTAAATCCATGAGCCACGACCTCAATCACCCCACCGCCCCGGTGCTGATCGTTCCCTTTGTGTGGATCGGCGACTTCGTCCGATGCCATTCCGTGGTCAAGCTGCTGCGCGCGCAAGCCCCCGAACGACCGGTGGACATCGTCAGCAGCACCCTCTGCGCACCACTCGCCGATTACATGCCCGGCGTCCGGCAGGTGGTCGTCGCTGATCTGCCACGGCGACGTCTTGACATGGCCTTGCAGCGACAACTCGCCAGTCGGCTGCGTGAAGGTCACTATGCGCAAGCTTTGGTGATGTCGCGCAAGTGGAAGGCGGCGTTGGCGCCATGGCTCGCCGGCATTCCGGTTCGCACAGGCTTTGTTGGCGAGCTTCGCTTCGGTCTGCTCAACGATGTGCGTTTCGGCGAGCGCAAATTGCCGCGCATGATCGACCAGATGGGCGCATTGACACTGCCAAGGGGCGCACCGCTTCCTGATGAGTGGCCGATGCCTGAACTAAAAGTACCAACTCAAGAAGTGGAAGCATGGCGGAATCGGCGGGGGCTCGCGAATGATGCTCGGCCCATCATTACGCTAGCACCGGGTGCGGTTGGCGCCGGCAAAGCCTGGCCCGTCCGCCACTATGCCGAACTGGCGCGGGCTCTCATGGGTGATGGCGCATCGGTCTGGGTACTAGGTGGGCCGAGCGAATCGCCAATGGCGAAACAAATCGCGGAGGCGGGCGGCAACCGTGTACGCGACTTGACGAGCAGCGATCTACGCAACGCCATTCTTGCGATGGCAGCAGCTGATATCGCAGTGACCAACGACTCCGGTTTGATGCACGTATCAGCGGCGATCGGCACGCCGACGATCGCAATCTTTGGCCCAACCAGCCCGTGGCATTGGAAGCCGCTCAATCCAATCGCGGCCATCCTTGAACCGATGGGTGATGATGATACACGCGCCCGCGCTCGCATCGATGGCAACGATGCCGTGCGTCATCGGCGTACCGATGATGTTGCAATCGAAACCGTGCTGGCGAGCGTGCGTCAAGTGCTCGCGGGGGCGAAAAAACGTACGAAATGAACCGCCGCGCGCTCTGGCTCGCCCCCAACGTTAACGAACGGGTGGGACAAGCCTGACGCGACCCTGTTTTCGTGTTATCAAAAGGACCATGCCTAAACCGAACCCCGCTCATGTCACCAGCGACCGTGCGCAGGCTGCAATCGCGTCGGCTTTACATACCCTGGAGGCCGAAGGTAGTGGTGTCGATGCGCTCGCTGCTGCATTGCGCGATGGGCTCGGCACCAGTTTTACCGCTGCGATCGATCTGATCCGCGCCGCAGAAGGCCGAGTGATCGTCACCGGTATGGGCAAGTCCGGCCACGTTGCGCGTAAAATCGCTTCGACCTTCGCGTCCACCGGCACGTCGGCCTTTTTCGTGCACCCCGGCGAAGCGAGCCACGGCGATCTCGGGATGATCGCGAGCAATGATGTCATCCTGGCGCTGTCGTGGTCGGGCGAAACCGCGGAACTGAGAAACATAACCGATTACTCGCGCCGCCACGGAATCAAGCTGATCGCGATGACCGCAATGCCGGAGAGTGCACTGGCCAAGGTTGCGGATGTGGTTCTCGTGCTACCGCAGGCGCGCGAGGCTTGCCCGCACAATCTGGCACCGACGACTTCATCGCTGATGCAACTTGCGCTCGGCGATGCTTTGGCTATCGCGTTGCTCGAAAGCCATGGGTTCACAGCTGTCGATTTCGGCCTACTGCACCCCGGCGGCAAACTCGGCACCCTGCTAAAAACCGTTCGCGATATTATGCATACCGGCACGACCATGCCGCTGGCGCCGCTCGGCGCTCCAATGTCAGAGGCGATTCTCGAAATGACTGCTAAAGGGCTCGGCTGTGTAGGTATCACCGATACACGCGGGCTCCTGGTCGGAATTATCACCGACGGTGACCTGCGCCGCCACATGCGCAACGATTTGCTTAAGGCCCGCGTCGACGACGTTATGACCCGCAAACCAAAAACGGTGCGACCCGATCAGCTGCTCAGCGAGACGCTAGAGATTCTCAATTCGATGAAGGTGACCGCTCTGTTTGCGGTCGAGGCTGGCGAGCCAGTCGGCGTCATCCACGTGCACGACCTGCTGCGTGCAGGTGTGGCGTAAAAAATCATCAAACGATTTTTGCAACCGCCTCGATTACGGCATCGACTGTTGGTGGCATACCATCGTCGCCAAGAGTCGACAGTACCCCGCTGCCGACAGGGCCCGTGAGCCTTGCTTTACTGCCGGTAAAGATCGCAACCAGCGGGACGCCGAGCGCAGCGGCAAGATGCAAGAGACCTGTGTCAACGCCGACGACGTATTGCGCGCCGGCAATAAGTTTTGCAACCTGGTCCAGCGGTGCGCGCTCGGGCACGCGTGCGCGCGGCACTTCGAGCGCTATGCGCTCGCTGCGCGCGCGCTCAACCGCGGTACCCCATGGCAACACTAGTTCAAGCTCCCGACCGAGTGCCTGACCGAGTGCGATCCAATCGGTTTCCGGCCATTGTTTTTCCACCCGCGCGGTCGCGTGAAGCAACACTGCGTAGCGCGACGCGTCACTCGTGAAATGTGCGCGGTCGAGCCCAAAGTCGGGTGCGCCCTGCGGCGTGTAGCCGAGCGCCAGTCCAGTCAGGATTCGGTTGCGCTCGATTGCGTGTAAATTGCGGTCAACTCGGTGGCGGACGTCGTAAAACACCGAAGCCAAGGGCTCGCGGATACCTGAAACATCGTAACCGTGGCTCCGACCGTGGGCCAGTTGGGCCATCATGGCGGAGCGCAAGAGACCCTGGCTGTCGATGATGTCATCATACCGCCGCGCACGAATAACGCGGAAACTTGCGGCAATCTCGGCCCTTGTCGCCCGCGTATAGAATGATTTTCGCCAGCGTCGCCAGGCTACGGGAATGACTTTAGCCATAGCTGGATGCAGGCGCACCAGGGGTGCAAACATCTCTTCCACCAGCCACGTGAAAGCCGCATCGCCACGCGCCTTTCGGGCATCGGTCAAGGCCGGCATGTGATGAATCACATCGCCGAGAGAAGATGTCTTGATGAAGAGAATATCGGTCATGACGCGGTTGCGGCACCCATATACCGGGCATTAAGCATGCCCGCCATAACCATGCCATCGCGCGGCGCCATCAGAATGCAGCTTTTACGATCATTGGCCACATTCGCTGGGACCAAGAGGGGACATCGAGCATGACGATTCTGGTCACAGGCGGCGCCGGCTATATCGGGAGCCACATGGTGCACGAGCTCGTCGACGCGGGGGAACCGGTGGTCGTGCTCGATGATCTCTCGACCGGATTCCGCTTCCTAATGCCGACCTCCGTCCCCTTTGTCGCCGGCAGCACAGGCGACCGCTCGCTAGTCAGCGATACCATCGCGCGGCATGGCATCACTGCCATCATCCATTTTGCCGCATCAATCGTGGTGCCAGAGTCCGTCACCGACCCGCTTGCATACTACAGCAATAACACCATGACCACTTGCGCGCTGCTTGACGTCGCTATCAAATCAGGCATCCGCGAATTCATTTTTTCCTCTACCGCCGCAGTCTACGGAATGACGGGCGGGACTCCTGTGCGGGAGAACGCACCGACCGTGCCGATCTCGCCCTATGGCACTTCAAAGCTGATGTCTGAGATCATGCTGCATGACGCCAGCAAGGCACATGGGCTGCGCTTCGTCATCCTACGCTATTTCAACGTCGCCGGCGCCGATCCCAAATTGCGTACCGGACAGGCTACGCCGGCCGCGACCCACCTGATCAAGGTCGCCTGTGAGACCGCAATCGGCAAGCGTCCCAAGATGGACGTATTCGGAACCGACTATCCGACGCCCGACGGCACCTGCATTCGCGACTATATCCACGTCAGCGATCTGGCTCAGGCGCATTCGGTGGCACTCGCCTATTTGCGTAGTGGTGGCGCCAGCGCGACCTTCAATTGCGGCTATGGCCATGGGGCTTCGGTGCTCGAGGTGATCGACGCAGTACGGCGCGCAAGCGGGCGCGATTTTCCGGTCGATGTTTCCGGCCGCCGTCCCGGCGACGCGGCGGCACTGGTTGCGAATGTCGATCGCATTCGAGCGATGCTCCCCTGGCGGCCGCGATTTCAGAATCTCGACACCATCATCACCCACGCACTTGCATGGGAAAGGCATTTGGCAGGCCGGC